>DAOVJB010000191.1 GCA_030673425.1 Elusimicrobiota bacterium
CTGAGTTTTTCACTGACTGACGGCGAAGGAGACTCTTCAATCAACTTCTGGTGTCTGCGTTGAATGTCATCTATTTACCGGAGAGAGATTGTTCCATTCAACGCAGACACCAGAAGTTGATTGAAGAGTCTCCTTCGCCGTCAGTCAGTGAAAAACTCAGGAAAAGGATGGGGAAAGCTGCCTGCCGGGCAGCTAAGACAGTAAAATATGTAACTGTAGGTACGGTGGAATTCTTGGTTGATAAAAAAGGCGAGTTTTATTTTATGGAAATGAATACCAGAATCCAGGTGGAGCATCCTGTTACTGAACAGGTTACGGGTATAGATTTGGTTAAAGAGCAGATTCGTCTGGCGGACGGGAAGAAATTGGATGTTGACCAGGATGATGTAGAGATACTCGGGCATGCTCTGGAATGCCGGATAAATGCCGAAGACCCTGATAAAGATTTTATTCCTACTCCAGGGCAGGTTACTAAATTTATCCCGCCGGGTGGTTTAGGAGTAAGAGTGGATACGCATCTTTATTCAGGGTACAATATTCCCACATATTATGATTCTTTAATTGTCAAGTTAATCACTTTTGGTCATAACCGTCAGGAATCGATGGACCATATGAAGCGTGCTCTGGGTGAATTTGTAGTTGAGGGAATAAAGACCACCATACCTTTCCATCAGAAAGTACTCAATAATGCTTTCTTCAGGAAAGGCGAGGTTTACACGAATTTTATACAGAGAAGACTATTAGGGGAAAAGTAATAATTTAGTACTAAAAACAGGAGGGTTTTACTAAATGCAGAATTTTGTTTTAGACTGTCTTAAAGAGAATATAACCGTAAATAAAAAGATCAGTTTTGAAAATATTTCTGAAATAGTAGAAATCGCAAAAGCTGTAATTAAAGCATACAAAAAGAAAAAGAAAGTAGTATTATTCGGTAACGGGGGAAGTGCTGCTGATGCACAACATCTGGCAGCAGAGCTCGTCTGTAGGTTTAAGAAAAACAGAAGTGCTCTTGATGCTGTTGCCCTTACTGTTAATACATCCATACTTACCGCTATTGCTAATGATTATGAGTATAAGGATATTTTTAGTAGGCAGGTAGAGGCAATAGTAAAACGAGGAGATGTTGTTATTGGTATTACTACAAGTGGAACTTCTCCTAATGTGTTAGAAGCAATTAAGAAAGCTAAGAAATTAGGAGCAGTAACAGTGGGGTTCAGTAAAAAAAGGGCAAAATTGTCCAGATTAACGGATATATCTTTTAATGTTCCCAGTAACAATACCCCGCGCATTCAGGAAGCTCATATTACTGCCGGTCATATTATTTGTGAGATAGTAGAAAACGAGTTGTTCAGGTAGAGAATATTTATGAAGATAAAAAAAGTAAAAACATTAGAAAACCTAAAAGTGATATCACAAAAACTGAAGAAACAACGTAAAAAAATCGTTTTTACTAACGGTTGTTTTGATATATTACATGTCGGACATGTGAGATATCTTAGAAAAGCAAAGGCATACGGTGATATTTTGGTTGTTGGTGTAAATAACGATTCCTCTGTAAGAAAAATAAAGGGGAAAAGCCGCCCGCTTGTTGTTCTTCAAGATAGGTTAGAGGTATTAGCAGCTTTAGAATGCATTGATTATCTTGTTACATTTTCAGAAACTACGCCGGCAAAGGTTATACAGGTACTAAAACCTGATATTTTAGTCAAAGGTTCAGATTACAAATTAGATGAGATTGTCGGCAGGGACTTTGTAGAGTCAACGGGTGGCAGGGTTGTGACTATTCCTTTAGTTAAGAATAAATCTACCACTGCTTTTATAAAAAAGATAGCCAGGAGTTTTAAGAGTTATCAAAAATAAAATTTTAATTAAAAGGAGGAATTATGAAGTGTCCTAAATGTGGTCATGAAAATAAAGATGATGCTGTTGCCTGTATTATGTGTTATGCAATGTTGAAAACCCCTACCGGCGAAGTACCACCGCCACCGCCTCCGTCACCTGAGCCTTCGGTTATAACCCCGAAAGAGCCGAAGGTAGTAGAAGGTGCAAAAAAAGTAACAACTCCGCAAGAGAAAGGATTTATAAGCACCTGGTGGACTACATTATGGCAGGTAATAAAATCTCCTGGTAAGTTTTTTGATACGATGCCTACCAGTGGTGGATTTGGCAAGCCATATCTATTTGCACTGATTAATATGCTGGTTACGGGCTTGGGAATGTTCCTTCTTGTTTTTGTTATGGGAGCAGGTAAGGAAAAATTACCCGTACCGTCTATTTCAGGGATATTTTTATTACTGTTTTTGGTTATATTCTTACTGATTTTTGCTCTTTCTTCTTTGGTTGTTTTTGTCCAAGCCGGTATTTTAAATATCTGTGCTAAACTATTAATGGGCAGGGGTAATTATGAAGGGACATTTAGGGTAGCTGCCTATGGTTCTGCTGTCAATGTTTTTTCCTGGATTCCGATTATTAATTTTTTAACCGCGTTGTATGGAATATATATTTTCATTGTAGGTCTAAAAAAAGTTCATGGTTTTTCTACAGGTAAAGCTATATTAGCTATACTCCTACCCGGCTTACTGATTGGTTCGATAGCTATTATATTTGCTGTACTGGGAACGTTGCTGGGCGGTTGTTAGATTGAGGACTGAGGTGAACAATCGAGAGCTTTATCGTATTATCGATGCTAATCTTAATCGTGCTCGCGAGGGGTTAAGAGTTATTGAGGATGGGGCACGGTTTATTTTTAACGATAAGAAACTCACAG
>DAOVJB010000055.1 GCA_030673425.1 Elusimicrobiota bacterium
AGATCGCAGTAGCTGAGGGGGATCCGTCTTTACTTAGTTTTAGCTCGTTTTTATATTATTTCCGGGAGTTATCTGTACAGATACAGTTTATATTTTTTGTTTTGTTTTTAATCGGAATTATCCTCTTTTTTATTAAATGGAATAAGAAAAAGATACTATTGGTTTTATGGCTTTTTGTACCATATATTATTTTTATCTTTGTCAGAAATAAAGACCCGAGATTTACAGTTCCTTACTTGCCGGTAGTGAGTATTATTTCTGTAGCTTGGCTCTCTATGTTAAGAAATAAAAATTTAAAACGCGTTATTATAGGGTTAATTATAGTTATAGGTATAAGACAATTTTTCTTATTTTCTTATAACATTAAGGGCTTTCCGCAGGAAGCCACATTAAATACACCCTTATATAATTTTAGCCTCTATTCGTGTTATCCGCCTCTAAGAGAGGATTGGAAGCATAAGGAGATTTTTACAGCAATTGCCGAGAATTCCGAATCTTCCGGGAGACCTTTTGCTCTGGTGAGGGTATTGTCTAATTATCAATATTTTCACGGAGAAAGTTTTGAAATTTACACATTAGCCAATAATTTACCGATTTATCCTATAGGATACAGGAAGAACTTAGGTGAGTTTACTGATTATATTATTTTTAAGACAGGAGACAGGGGACCAGCATTCTCTATTACCCATTATGATGAGGCGCTAAAGCAAATAGAAAATAATGATATTGTTTTTACTGGTGCATTTACGACCTTAAAGGAAGTTTCTTTACCAGATGGTTCTCAGGGTATAGTTTATAAAAGAGATGTAAAACCATGCAAAGAAATGAAGTTGAATGAAATTGAAGCGAGATTAAAACAGGTATTGATATCTTTCTTGCAGGCAGGCCAGGATTTGAATGTTGAGATTATACCTTTTTCTGAAAATGCGACATCTAAAGGAAGATTTAAGAAAATAGTTATTAAAGCAGATAATACCAAAATCAAAGGCGTATCTATTGGAAGAATGTACGTGGAATTAGAGGATATCTGGTTGAACTTATATAATCTTATGAAAAAAAATGAGCTGCTTTTATTCAGTTTAGACAAATTGACACCTGAGCTTGTCATAAATGAAGATGACCTTCAGGATTTGATTAAAAAGAGAAATAAGCTAGGAAATATTAAAAATTTAAAAATATCTTTAAATGATGGTTTGATAAAGCTTACGGGCACTCTAAATTTAGCAGGAATGGACTTTCCTTTTAATGTTACAGGGAAGATTATATTGGATCGAGATAAAAACGCTATCTTTACAAGGGTCAAAAGGATTAATTTAGGTCCGTTTAAATTACCGAGTTTTCTTTATAATTCTATCCTAAAGAGAGAATTTTCTCTTCAGCCGACCCCTGATTGGGCATTGGAAACAAACATTAACCAGATTATGGTAGATAAGGGAAAGTTTGTACTAAGATAAATAGTGGTAAAATCAGGTAAAATTTTAATATTTCACTTGGAAAATCAGGCATTAAATGGTAAAATACATTTCATTATATATATTATATGTGTCTATGTGTCAAGAAATTGATATATAAATATAGAAGGGATTATAGGAATGGAGGTTTCCTTAACCTTACCTTGCTATAATGAAGAAGGAAATATTAAAGAGGTTGCAAGTAAGGCATGTACCTTATTAGCTCTGTTTGCTGATACCCCAGAGGGCACAAGTAAATATGAACTAATAATTGTTGATGATGGAAGTACTGATAGAACCCCGGATATTATAGCTGAATTGATAGAGGAAAATCCCAATATCAGGGTTATTCATCACGATGTTAATAAAGGATACGGTGCGGCAGTTTCTTCAGGCCTTAAAAATTCAAAATATAAATATGTTTGCTTTGTTGACAGTGATGGGCAGTTTGATTTAGCAGAACTTAAGAAGTTGATTGATTTAATACCTGATAATGACATTGTAATTGGATATAGAACCATTAGAAACGACCCATTTTATAGAATATTAAATGCGAAGTTATATGGTTTGTTGATTCGTATACTTTTTGGCTTGAAAGTAAGGGATATAAATTGTGCTTTTAAGGTTTTTAAGAAAGATGTAATAGATGACTTATATATTGAATCCGATGGTGCCTTGGTAAACGCTGAGATTTTAATCAAGGCAAAAAAGAAAGGATATAATAAGATAAAGGAAATACCTGTAAGTCACTATCCACGCACATCAGGTAAACAAACAGGAGCAAATTTGAAAGTAATAATAAAAGCGTTTGCAGAAATCTTTCGATTATGGAAAAAATTGAGATAAAAAACTTCTACACAATTAAAGAAGGAGGAACGTAAATGAGCGAGAAATTTAAGAATTTTTTAGTTACTAAAAGAATAACACTTGGATTCTTATTTGCTGTGTTTTTTGTACTATTTGCCTCTCCACCTTCAATGCTTTTTTTTGTCATAGGTTTAGAGGTTGTAATTTTTGGTGAAGCTATTCGGATTTGGGCTTCGGGATATCTAAAAAAAGGTGAAATCTTAGCTGTAAATGGTCCATATGCCTATGTGCGTCATCCTTTATATCTTGGTAGCTTCTTGATTGGAACAGGGTTTTGTATAGTAGCTCAGAGTGTTAACCTCTTTGTAATTTTTTTAGTACTTTTTGGTCTTGTTTACAGGTATTCAGCTGCCAGAGAAGAAGAGGAGTTGACTAAGAAATTTAGCATTGAATTTGCAGAATATAAAGAAAGCGTACCTCTGTTTTTACCTTCTTTTAATCCTTACGAGACAAATGTATTTTCTAAATTCAGCTGGGCGCAAGTTCTGGATAATAAAGAATATCGTAGTTGGTATGGGATATTAATTGTTACCGCTGTTCTGGGAATAAAATTATATTTTCTTTATAAATAAAAGATAAAACGCGGGTATAAATTGAAAAGCAAAAAATTAAACTATATTTTAATAATTAGTATAGGATTAATCCTATATTTCATTTGTATTGTTAATATCGTAGAAAGTTTAGAACAGCAGAAAAAATCTTCATCTAAACCGGATAGAAAAGTTGAGAATAATGCTTTTGGTGTGGGAGAAAAGTTACGTTTTGCTATTAAATGGGGAATTATAACCGCAGGTTATGCCACTTTAGAAGTGAGGGGTATAATAGATTTAGGAGACTATAAAGCTTATGAAATAGTTTCCCAAGCCAGGTCTAATTCATTCTTTGATATCTTTTATAAAGTACGTGATACGGTAAAGTCTTATATTGACAAAGACGGTATATATTCCTGGCGTTTTGAAAAGCATTTAAGAGAAGGTAAGTATCATCATGACTCGGTGATTATTTATGACCAGGAAAAGCATTTTGCTGACTTTAACGGTAAGGTTTTAGAGATACCGGAATATGTACATGATATACTTTCCGCTTTTTACTATATAAGGACACAGGAACTTATAGTAGGACAAGAGTTCAGGATGCCTGTAAATGCTGGTGATAAAAATTATGAATTAATCGTTAAGGTTTTAGAGAAAACCAGAATAAAGGTGCCCAAGGGCAAATTTGATGTTATTCTTGTAGAGCCTCTGGTTAAATATGACGGGATTTTCCAGCATAAAGGAAGACTCCTAATATGGTTAACCGATGATGAAAGAAAAATACCTGTTTTAATGCGTAGTAAGATAGCAGTTGGCTCGATAGATGCAGAGCTGATAGATCTGAATCTTCCTTAATGATATGAAATAAAAGTATTAAAAAGTCTTGAAAATATGGTATAATAAATATTTTAATATAAATTTAATGTAAAGATAGGGTTAATTATGAACAAAAAGAAGTTAATGCAAATCATTAATCGATTAAAGAATACGAAGGTTATGGTTATAGGCGATATAATGGTGGATAAATTTGTATGGGGAAAGGTTTCGCGTATTTCTCCTGAGGCCCCGGTGCCGATAGTAGAGATAGAAAAAGAGACTCATACACCGGGTGGAGCCGGTAATGTGGCTGTTAATATTAATGCCCTGGGAGGTAATGTTGTATTAGTTGGAGCAATCGGGAATGATTTTGTTGGTAATAAGCTTATTGAAGATATGAAACATAAGGGTGTAGATACAACAGGGGTTTTTAGGGATGAGATGCGTCCTACTATCCTTAAAACAAGAATCATAGCTCAACATCAACAGGTTGTACGAACTGACAGGGAGATTAAAGGTAAAATACCCACCACTATAGTAAATAAAATATTATATTTTTTAGAAAAAAATATTACTAAGGTCAAGGCTGTAGTAATTTCAGATTACGGTAAAGGAGTAATTTGTTCAAATATATTAAAGGAAACTGTTAAATTAGCTCATAAATATGGAAAACCGGTAGTTGTCGACCCTAAGATAGAACATTTCCTGCAGTATAAAAATGTGACCTGTATCACACCTAATCTGCAAGAGGCAACAGTTGGGATGAGAGAACATGATGTTCCTGAAGGTAGGGCATTTGTTCATTTAGGGCAGAGAATATTGAAGAAACTTAAATGCGGTTCTGTTTTAATTACACAGGGTGAAAATGGTATGACATTGTTTGAACCGAAAGACAGAGTAACACATATTCCAACAGTAGCCAAGGAAGTATTTGATGTTAGCGGTGCGGGTGATACAGTGGTAGCTGTTTTAACTTTAGCGTTAGCTACAAAGGCTAATATTCTTGATGCTGCTTACCTGGCTAATTATGCTGCCGGAATAGTGATTGGTAAATTAGGGACAGCGACTACGACTCTTGATGAGATAAAAGAAAAAATTGTTGATTAGGTAAGATATATATGCGTGTAATCGGTATTATTCCCGCTCGTTATAGTTCCAGTCGGTTTCCGGGAAAAGCACTGGCTGATATTTCCGGTAAACCAATGATTCAAAGGGTTTATGAGCAAGTTGTTAAAGCTTCAGGGTTACAGGATGTCATTGTTGCTACTGACAGCGATGAAATTTTTAGAAGAGTAGAGGATTTCGGCGGGAAAGCCGTTATGACCTCTAGTGACTGTAAGAGTGGAACCGACCGAATAGCTGAGGCGGTTAAAGATATAGAATGCGATATAGTTGTTAATGTACAGGGAGATGAACCATTGATTTCTCCTGAGGTTATTAATCTGGCTGTTAATCCCTTGATTGAAGATAAAAATATCCAGATGGGAACCGTGGCATCCAGGATTACCGAGAAAAACGAGCTTGATGACCATAATGTAGCCAAGGTTGTAATAGATAAGGATAGTTTTGCGCTCTATTTCTCCAGGGCAATAGTACCCTGCTCCAAGAATAGAACTTTAGATGTACAAAAGCATCTGTATTATAAACATATTGGTATTTATGTTTACAGGCGGGATTTTCTCCTAAGGTTTGCCGGTATGTCCCAGACCCCTTTAGAAGAGATTGAAGGATTGGAACAATTAAGGGCATTGGAAAATGGTTGTAGGATAAAGGTGATAATTACCAATTATAGTTCTGTAAGTGTAGATGTCCCAGAAGATATTGAAAAAGTGAACAGGATTATCAAGAAGAAAACAGTCTAATAGAGGTGATTTATGGTAACTAAGTATATTTTTATAACTGGAGGTGTGGTTTCGTCTCTTGGAAAAGGAATAACCGCAGCAAGTATAGGTTTTTTACTTAAGTCCAGAGGTTTGAAGGTGGATATATTAAAATTTGATCCTTACATTAATGTGGATCCGGGAACGATGAGTCCTTATCAGCATGGCGAAGTTTTTGTAACTGATGATGGAACAGAAACCGACCTTGATTTGGGTCATTATGAAAGATTTCTGGATGTAAATTTAAGTAAAGATAATAATGTTACTACAGGTCAGATTTATGAAAGGGTTATAAACAAGGAAAGAAAAGGCGAGTATCTGGGTGGGACAGTTCAGGTTGTACCTCATATTACGAACGAAATAAAATCAAGCATAAAGAAATTATCACCCAAAAAAGATGTAGTTATTATAGAAATAGGAGGTACAGTAGGTGATATCGAAGGACTCCCGTTTTTAGAAGCAATAAGACAATTTAAACGGGATGTAGGAAGGAATAATGTTTTATATATCCATTTAACTTTAGTGCCTTATATAAAAACCGTGGAGGAATTAAAGACAAAACCTACCCAGCATAGTGTTGGAAAACTGAGAGAAATAGGAGTTGATCCCGATATAATTGTATGTAGGACCGAAAAAAGCTTATCTCAGTCCGTAAGAGATAAAATCGCCCTTTTCTGTAATGTAGATGAGCAGGCAGTTATTGAAGAGAAGGATGTTGGTCCTTTTATTTATCAGGTACCACTTTTATTGAAAAAGGAAGGTTTAGATGATTTAATACTCCGTTTAATGGATATCGCAGCTAAAAAAGATGACCTAAAAAAATGGCAACAGATGGTCTTAAAAGCAAGCAAACTTACAGACACAGTAATAGTCGCTATTACCGGTAAATATACTTATATTAAAGATGCTTATAAGAGTATTCATGAGTCGTTAGTTCATGCAGGGCTAGCCAATAATGCAACTGTAAAGATTAAATATGTGGATGTGGAAAGTGATCGGCTTGAAAAAGAATTGAGGGATGTAGATAGCATTTTAATACCCGGGGGATTCGGAGAAAGAGGAATCGAAGGAAAAATCAAAGTTGTAGAAATTTCGAGAGAAAAAAAGATACCTTTGTTAGGAATATGTTTGGGGGTGCAATGCGCAGTGATTGAGTTTGCACTTTCTGTAGCCAAGATGAACAAGGCAAATAGTACGGAATTTGCTCCACGGACACCATATCCTGTTATTGATTTGCTTCCCGAACAAAGGAAGATCAAGTCAAAAGGGGCTACGATGCGTTTAGGTGCTTATCCTTGCAGGGTTAAAAGAGGTTCTTTGGCATATCAGGCATACAAAAAACCTTTGGTTTATGAAAGACATCGCCATCGTTTTGAATTAAATAATAAATACAGAAAAAGATTGCAGAATGCGGGATTAGTCATAAGCGGTGAGTTCCAGAAAAAACGTTTGGCTGAAATAATAGAGCTCAAAGATCACCCTTGGTTTTTAGCTGTGCAGTTTCACCCTGAGTTTAAATCAAGGCCTAACAGGCCTCATCCATTATTTGTTGATTTTATAAGAGCAGCGGTTAAAGAAAAAAAGAGGCATAAAAATGATTAAAAAGGTCAATGTGGGGAATATTAGTATTGGAGAAAATAGTCCTTTGGTTTTGATTTCCGGGCCCTGTGTGATTGAGACTGAAAAGTTAACCCTGGATACAGCAAGAGCAATAAAAAAGATAGCTGAAAAATTGAAGGTCCCTTTTATTTTTAAGGCCTCTTATGATAAAGCTAATAGAACAGCGGTAGATAATTATCGCGGTCCCGGGATGAAAAAAGGTTTAGAAATTCTTGCTAAGGTGAAAAAAGAACTAAGTATTCCTGTACTGTCTGATATTCATTCTCATGATCAGATTGCTCCTGCAGCCGAGGTTTTAGATGTAATTCAGATTCCGGCTTATTTATGTCAGCAGACTGATTTAGCGGTAGGTGCGGGGAAGACAGGTAAGGCAGTTAACTTAAAAAAAGGGCAGTTTTTAGCTCCCTGGGATATGAAAAAGATTTGTGCTAAAGTAGAAAGTACAAA
>DAOVJB010000142.1 GCA_030673425.1 Elusimicrobiota bacterium
ACAGCCATTGGAAATATAATAAAAAGTGTTGAGGATGTTGATAAAGGAATAGACTTTGCAAGGAGGATTGGAGACATTTCAGGCCTTCTGATTATAAAAGATGACCGGTTGGGAGTGTGGGGAAATATTACGTTAATAAAACCATAGAACGGAGGTATTATGAAAAAGTACGAGACGGCTGACTTGAGAAACATCGCTTTACTTGGTCACGGACATGTTGGAAAAACGGCTCTTAACGAAGTAATACTGTATGATACCAAGATCATCAATCGTTTAGGGAACGCGAAAGGTGGTAATACAACAAGTGATTATCACCAAGAGGAAATTGATAGATTGATATCTATTAATTCCAGCTGTGCATTTTGTGAATGGAAACAGAATAAAATAAGTATTATAGATACTCCGGGATATGCTGATTTCATAGGAGAGGTTATCGGAGCTCTTAAAGCTGTTGAAACAGCAGTTATAGTGGTAGATGCTCTTCGTGATCTGGAAGTAGGAACCCAGAGGGCATGGGATTTTGCTGAGGAAGAAAAAATCGCCCGGGCTATTTTCATTAATAAAATGGATAAGCAGAATACGGACTTTGATAAAATCTGCGGTTACTTAAAAGATAAACTGGGTGTAAGTACCATACCGGTATTTTTTCCTATAGGTAAAGGTGATGATTTCAAGGGGATTGTTGACCTTCTGAAGATGAAATCGTTTAGCTTTGCCGACACGGATTATAAGGAAGAGGCTATACCTGCTGATTTAGAGTCCAGGGCTAAGGATTTACGGGAGAAACTGGTTGAGGCCATTGCTTCCTGCGATGATGCCCTGACCGAAAAATATTTAGAGGGCACACAGTTAACAGAAGATGAAATTAAACAGGGGTTAAAGAAAGGAATCAGGGAGCGTACAATAGTTCCTGTTTTCTGCGGCTCCAGTGTTACTAATATAGGGATACAGCCATTCCTGGATGCACTAGTTGATTACTTTCCTTCACCTGCTGATATGGATAGGGCAAAAGTAGCAGGAGAAGAAGGTAAGTTCATCAAGGCTGATCCAAAAGCACCGTTTTCAGCATTGATCTTCAAAACCTCCAGTGAATCCCATATGGGGGAGATGGCATTCTTCAGGGTCTTCTCAGGAACCTTGCATGGCGGAAGTGATGTATATAATGCTAACAAGAGCCACTCTGAGAGATTGGGACAGCTCTGCTTTATGATAGGGAAGAACCGCAAGGAGGTGAGCGAGGTATCAGCAGGGGACATAGCAACAGTGGTAAAACTTAAAAACACTACCACAGGCGATACATTATGTGATTCTAAATCAAAGGTTGTTATTGAACCTATGGAGTTCCCCAAGACTCTTATTGATATGGCTATTTATGCCAAGAGCAAAGGCGAAGCGGAGAAAATGGGCAATGCCTTAAATAGTATAGTTCGTCAGGACCCTACACTCCATTTTGGTCTGAATAAAGAGACAAAAGAGAGCATCATTTCAGGAATGGGTAATCTGCAGATAGAGGTTATTGTTTCCAAACTTAAGAAGAAGTATGGTTTAAACGTTGAGTTGAGAAAACCGAGGGTACCGTATAAGGAAACAATACACGGAAAATCTGAAGTACAGGGAAAATATAAGAAACAGTCAGGTGGAAGAGGACAGTACGGGGATGTATGGCTTAAGGTCGAACCGCTTGAGAGGGGGAAAGGCTTTGAGTTTGTAAATAAGATCGTGGGAGGAGCCATACCGCGTAACTATATACCTGCGGTAGAAAAAGGCGTAAAGGCTACAATGGAAGAAGGAATACTGGCAGGATGTCATGTGGTGGATGTAAAAGCTATTCTTTTCGATGGGTCATATCATGACGTTGATTCATCTGATATGGCTTTTAAGATAGCAGGTTCTATGGCGTTCAGGAAAGCTGTTAATGATGCCAAGCCCTGTATATTAGAACCCATTATGACTGTGAGTGTATACATTCCGGAAGAGTTCATGGGTGCTATAATGGGTGACTTAAACAGCAGAAGAGGAAGAGTATTAGGAATGGAGAGAGAAGGTAAGAGCCATGTGGTAAAATCACAGGTTCCATTGGGAGAATTATATAAATATGCTACGGACCTTCGTTCCTTAACACACGGCTGGGGAAGCTATAAGATGGAATTTTCTCATTACGAGGAGACCCCGGGACCTGTAAGCCAGGCAATTATTGACGCACATAATAGAGAGAAAGAGGCTGCTGAGAAGGAGAAATAAAAGTTCTACCAGAAAATGATTAAACTAATAACAACATTAACAATTCTCTTAGTTACTTTTAATATTGTATATGCAGATACTGCATACAGGGATTACATACAGCAATATGAGAAAGATAAGTTAATCTTATCCTTCCTTCTTTCAGGAAAGAAATTAGAGCTTAAACTTAAAAAAGAAAACAGCTCAACTATTGAATACCTGCCAAATACCAAGAATCATACAGGAATAGGTGTCTCATATTTGGGACTGGGCAGTTCTGTCTCCTGGAGAAGCGGTCCTTCAGAAAAAGATGAGCTTATCTATGGTAAGACAGGATATGTTGATTACCAGTTAAGCTATTATGGCAGAAAGATAGGAATTGATGCCAACTATCAGGAATACAGTAATTTCTATCTCAATAATCCTGATCAGTATGACAGTTCATGGCAATCAGGAGATCCTTATCCTCAACGCACCGATTTAAACATAAGATATTACAGTACTAACTTCTACTATATCTTTTCACACAGGAAATTTTCATTCAGGGCTCCATTTAACCAGACAGAAAGACAGATAAAGAAAGCAGGCTCTTTTCTCTTAATGACATCTCTTTCCTACCTTGATATAAAGAGTGATTACTCACTAATACCAGCAAACCAGGAAACCTATTTCGCAGATCTCTCGGGATTTAAGGGAGGCAGCTTTATAGCAATAGGTTTAGCTCCCGGTTATGCATATAGCTTCATATTCGGTAAGTTCTATGCAACTCCAACAATTTTTATAGGACCAAGTTACCAGTACCAGATATACAAGGTAGCAACAGGTGAGAAAACCTCTGAGAATGCAGGTGTTAAGGGGAACCTAAGACTGGCTGCAGGGTATAACAGTGATACGTTCTTTATGGGATTCGCTACTGTTAGTGATATTACATCTGTTAGGCAGGGTGATATTACAGTAGAATCAAATACTATTACAGCAAAGATGTTTATGGGATATAAATTTTAGGTAAACCTTTCTTCTCGTCATGCGTCTTTAATTAATAGGGGTACATAAAACAAAAAAAGGAGGGCTCTGTTATGAAAAAAGTAGCAGCATTAGTTGTAGTAATATTTGGTCTGTTGATGGTATTGGAGGCCGGACAGGTATATGGTAAAGGTAAAGGAAAAGGATCAGGTTCAGGAGTTGGTCGGAAGACAAAGGAGTTTCACCAAAAGCAAAGAATAGAAAAGCAGGAACATAAGAGAAAACAGCATGAAGAAAATAAAGAATTGAGGGATGATTTAAAAGGTAAGAGTCCGGAAGAAAAGAAACAGGCACTAAAAGAGCATAAAAAAATCCAAAAACAGGAAAACAAAGCCTTTAATAAACAACGACGGGAAGAAAACAAGACTTTTTTAAGACAAAGATTTGCCGAGAACAATAATCTAACTGATGGTCAAAAGAATAAAATTTGTACCTTTTTTACAAAACAACATCGTGAGAATGTTAATTTTAGAAGTCAGGAACAAAAAAAGAATA
>DAOVJB010000155.1 GCA_030673425.1 Elusimicrobiota bacterium
CTTACGACTTAGAGAGTCTAATGTATCATCAAGGTCTTTTACTCTTTTTTCTAAATTACCTACTGCTTTATCACTTAAGATGAGACTATCCAGTTGGTCCTGCACATCTTTTATGAAATCACTTATCGTAACTCTTTTTGGGGATTTTTTCTTAAAGATTTTATCAATAAAAGCCATCTATATCCTCAATCTTTCCAGGACTTTTTTCATATCAACAGCCAGAGGTGCCTTGAACTTGACTGATTTCTTCAGGGTAGGATGTTTAAACTTTATACTCTGGGCATGAAGCATCTGGCGTTTAATACCTATATTATCTTTTTTCCTTCCGGAAGTATATATCTTATCACCTACTACAGGATGTCCTATGTAAGCCATATGTACACGGATCTGGTGGGTTCTTCCTGTTCTGGGTGTTATTTCCAGGAGTGAAAAACCGTCAAATTCTTCTAAAACCTTAAAGAACGTAATAGCTTGCCGGCTTTCCCTCAGTGTTGCTGCCATCTTCTTCCTGTCTTTACGGCTTCTTCCTAAAGGAACATTGATCTTTCCTTGTTTAGTCCTGCACTTACCGTAAACCAGAGTAATATATTTCTTTTCAACTTTATGCTCTAAAAATTGCCTGCTTAAACTAAGATGTGCTTTATCGGTCTTAGCTGCCACCATTACACCCGAAGTATCCTTATCAAGACGGTGCACTATGCCCGGCCGAAGCACGCCGCCTATGCCTGAGAGATCCCTGCAATGAAAGATAAGTGCGTTAACTAAAGTACCGGAGTAATTTCCTGCTGCAGGATGAACAACCATATCTGCAGGTTTATCAATTACTATTATATCTTTGTCTTCATATAATATCTTAAGTGGAATCTTTTCTGCTTTTACCTCTAATTTTTTAGGGGGCGGTATAGATATTTTTATCTTATCGTTTAACTTTATTTTGGTTTTTACCGACGGATATTTCCCATTTACGGTAATCTTCTTATCTTTAATTAACCTCTGGATGAAGGTACGCGAAAAATCTTTTAATTCACGGGCTATATAAACATCGATTCTGATATTATCTTCTTTAGCTGAAAACTGTTTTACTTTATCCATATTAAATATTTGCTCTTTTTAATTTCTTAAACATTATTATACCCGTAATAAACAGGATTATGCCCACAAACTGTGAAATTGAAAGGAGACCAAACATCACAAATCCCCGTGGGTCATCTCTTAAGAACTCTACAAAAAAACGGAAGCTTGAGTACATAATAATATAGGATGCGAATATCTGTCCTGTAAATTTTTTATGTTTTAATAATTTTAATAAAAGTAGAAAAATAACAAAGTTTCCTATAGAGGAATAAAGCTGTGTAGGATGAATAGGTACTCCGAGAGGAGCTAAAGATAAAGGATGAGTAAATGTTACTCTCCACGGCAGATTCGTTGGTTTACCGTAACAACAACCGGCCCCGAAACAGCCTAATTTCCCTATTGCATGTCCCAGGGCAAGAGAAGGAGTAAAAATATCTACCATTTTCCATAAATTAAGCTTCCTCTTCCTGATGAATAGAACAGCTGTGATTATAGCTAAAATCAACCCACCATAGAAGGTAAGCCCGCCTTGCCATATCTTAAAGATGCTTAATAAATTGTCTCTGTAATCACTAAAATTGACCACTACCTCAAATAATCTTGCTCCCAAAATCCCTGCAATCAGTATATACAAGCTCAAGTCTAAAACTATATCTTCAGGAACATCTTCCTTTTTCGCTCTCTTTAAGGCCAACCCTATTCCTGCCAGGAACCCTAAAGCTACAAGAGCACCGTAGGAGCGGATTACTATTGGTCCGATTTTAAGTAGAATGGGATACATCTTTGGTTACCAAACTTATATTTATTTATCACTTTTCAATAATTGAATAATTAAAAGCACAGCCCCTATGCTGATACCGCTATCAGCAAGGTTAAAAACCGGCCATACCTGAAAATCCAAAAAATCAATCACACACCCTATACCTATACGGTCAATGAGATTACTTATTATTCCTCCTAAGATTAATCCGCGTGATATATTGGGCAATAACGTCTTACCTAATATATCACGGGAGAAAAAAAGAATAAAAACCAGAGCAGCAAGAGAAATAATAATAAATAAAACATTATGCCCTCTGAAAATCCCGAATGCTGCACCTGTATTCTGGATATAAGTTATATGAAATATATCCTCAATTACAGGAAAACTTTCTCCGGGTGACATCTGACGCTGGATTATAAATTTTATTATCTGATCCAGTATAAACAGAACCGCGGCTATAATGTAAACAATCATCTATGTTTTTACATTCTCCTTAATAACTTTTAGACAACGCCCGCATATTTCGGGATGCTCTTTATCTTTACCTACTGTCTCGCTCCAGTTCCAGCAACGCACACATTTCTTGCCTTCCGCACACTTAACAATAATCTCTAAATCAGCAGTTACCTCACTCTTATAATAAATTTCTTTTGAAGAATCCGCCTTGTAGTCTCCCAGTCCGCCTTCGATTACATCCACCTGTGAAGCAATAAATATCATCGGCCAATCGCCAAGATATGCTTTTAAGAATTTATACAAATCATTCTTGGCATGAAGAATAACTTTAGCTTCCAGTGAACTGCCGATCAGTTTTGCCCTGCGCGCCATCTCCAGGGGTTTTGCTACGTCGGTATAGATATTAACTATCTTCTGCCACTTCTTATCCAACCCCTCATCTATATATTTTTTCTTCACTTCTGGAAACTTTGCCAGAAATACAGTTTTCTCTTTTTCGTCTTTAACCAGATACTGCCATACTTCCTCAGCAGTAAAGGAAATAACAGGCGCTAATAAAATAACAAGAGTCTCAAGAAGCTCATAAAGAACGGTCTGTGCCGCTCTCCTGGCAACAGAATCCTTACCGAACGTGTACAACCTGTCCTTTAGTATATCAAGGTAGAAAGAACTTAAATCCGTTGCACAGAAATTATGTGTATCTCTGAATACCCTGTGGAAAGTAAACTCTTCATAGCTCTTACTGACCTGCTCAACGAGCTTCTGTAATTTATGTAATGTCCACTTATCTACTTCCCAGAGATCTTCGTACTTTACTTTATCCTTCCTGGGATCGAAACCATCAAGATTGCCTATAAGATAGCGGAAGGTATTCCTCATCCTCCTGTAGGCATCTATAAGATGGCTGATGATCTTATCAGAGATTCTCATATCAAACGTATAATCTTCACTACAAACCCAGAGCCTAAGGATATCAGCACCATATTTCTTTATAATCTCCTGTGGAACTATCACGTTACCAAGAGATTTACTCATTTTCTTCCCTTCACCGTCAACAGTAAACCCGTGAGTAAGAACCGTCTTAAAAGGTGCATGGCCGTCAATAGCTACACCGGGAATAAGAGATGTCTGGAACCATCCCCTGTGCTGATCGCTTCCTTC
>DAOVJB010000023.1 GCA_030673425.1 Elusimicrobiota bacterium
GTTAATTCAGTATCACTGGCTAATAAACAATTTTTTAACCAAATTTGAGAGATTTTACCTTCATCTGCTTCTCCTTCTACATAGATATCTCCCCACCTGTTTGCATTTATAATGCTTCCATCATGTCCATAATATTCTGCGATGGCGAGATTATATTTAGAATCATAGGAACTGAGTCCAGCACGTGTATTTCCATAGCTCTTATTAGCAAGCAGAACATTGCTATTTGAGCTATAGCGAAGTCGTATGCCACCATTTGAATTAGAGTAGAATGAATTTCCCGATAAAATATTGTTTGAAGAATATTCCATAGAAATACCATGAACAAAATTACTATAAGAAGTATTAGATAAAAGACAATTATAGTCTGAATAGTAAAGATATATACCGTTTTCTGTTAGCTGGCTATAAACAGTATTGCTTTCCAAGAGATTCTTATCACAATTATGAAGGTAAATTCCAAAGAGTTTATTACTGTAAATAGTATTAGAATCAAGATAATTTGTATTAGAATCTTCAAGCATTATTCCGTAACCAGTATTTCCACCACCTACATTACTATAGGTGGTATTGTTTTTGAGTTCAACTCGATTGCTTGAATCAAGATATATTCCAGCATATGAATTGTCATGGAAACTGCTATTTTGGATATAGTTTCCGTACCAGCTAACTAAACGATTACAATCGGATATTATAAGGCCAGCCCAACCAGAAGAATAAAATTCACAAGTTTCTATGGTAACTACGGAGGCATTGAATCCATTAAGACCGGATATGTAAACTCCCCATTTAGTTTTATCTCCCTCGCTATAACTTCCCAAATTATAAAATTTGGCATAAGAAAAGTCAGCCTTAACTGTACCCTCTGTGTAATATGGAGCCGTTCCTATATATACTGGACTAGCAACTACCATATAGCTTTCTGACCCACTGCCTGAAATTAATATATTCTTATTATCAGCATTAAATCCTGTTATGGTACAAGTTCCAGCATTAAGGAATCTATCAACATTAAGAGTTATTGAATCGTTTGCGGTGTTAGTTTTAAATTCTATGGAATATCGATTCAGGATATTAGGAATCGTAGCAGTAATAGTAGCTCCATTATTGGTTTCAAAAACGATGTTAGAATTCTCACTCGGTAGGTTAAGCCAGTATCCTGTTCCAACACTAAAAGTAACAGTAGTAGAACCACCATCAGGTTTAATATTAAAATTACTATTAGCTGATACGCTAGTGCTTCCATAGCAAGTAATAATGCTATCACCACTTGTTGGTTCTACTTTAAAGGTGCCACTAACAGTAATGTTTCCATTAACAGTCAAATCAGCGCCTGAAGGCTGGAATTGCAGTATTCCGTTAGGTGACGCTACATTTAATCTGGAACAGTCAGCATCAGTATTTATAGTTACTGTAGTACCAGCGGTTATAGTTACAGAATCAGTAGAGCCTGGAATACTTGCTGTATCCCATGTGCTTGTATCTCCCCAGTTTCCAGACACAGCGGAACTTATAGAAGCTGCAAAAGAATAGACAGTAGCACCAAACATTATCAATAACGTTACTAGAATAATAAATAATATATTTTTAGTTTTCAAGTTCTCCCTCCTTAACTTTTAATACTTGAATTAAATATTAAGTTAAATTTATATAATTGTAGTAATTATACTCCCAAGAAAACAGTTTTGTCAATAGTTTTCTTAGCATTATAATTTATGTTTATTTAATTATAGCAATCTTTTTTCCAACTTTTGTATTGTTGGAGGTTTGCACAACATATAAATATATGCCACTTGCAACATTTTCGCCTGCTTCGTTTTTACAGTCCCAGGTAGCTGTTGCACTTACCACTCCAGTTTCTATTTCTTCATCTTCATTAAGAGTTCTAACTAATTCTCCGGTTATGTTATAAATGTAAATAGTAATGTTACTGTCGATTGGTAAATTTACAATTTTAACTGTTTGTCCTTGAACGGGATAGCATGGATTAGGATAACAGAATGTTTGATCTAAATTTTCTAAATCACCAGTAACATATCCCATTATAGAGTAAGTAGAGAAATGGTCTGTTTGACAAGAGACAGTGTTTCTGGATGGATTTAATTGCACAGCTTTTATCAATGTCCATTTTTTAATTGTTTCATCTAAATAGAAAATTCGTAAAGTATTCTCGCTTATATCCGTACCATCTACTATGTCATTTTGATCAGCATCAAAATAGGGGATAATAATAGTTACGTTGCCATTTAAGTTAACAATTGTTTCTCCTGTAAGTTCATCGGTTGCAATAAAGGTGCGAATAGTATTTTCTGTCTCAATGATTTTTACCCTACGGTCTTTTTCAGCTTTATCCATTGCTTCTTTGATAATACCGGAGTCGGCACTTGGTGTGGTAATGGTTATATTTATGTCGGTGTCTTCAGGTAATATATCAGGAGGAATAACGACTTGGGTGCCATCGGAATTAGAAATTGTACCTCCTTCGGCAGCTTTAATCGTTTTTTCTATGGCGAAGCTTTGTCCCGCGGTGATAGTAAATCCGGTATTGCCAGTGGCATCAACAATAGAGCATGTAAAAGTAGCTTCTCCTTCTGGAGTAGTGGATTCTATATATAGAGTCCCTGTCCAATTTTTATCAGAGCCGGTCAAAAATATATCAGTAGACGTTCCTCCTTGGGGTGTATAGCTCAATTCCGGCGTTTGTGTAATTAAACCAGTATCATTTATAGTAAGTTCTACAGTATACTCACCAGTTTTAAAAGGTGGTGAACTAGATGTAAAACTAACTGAACCAATAGGAGCAATGGTATCAACCATGACTCCATCACTTGTTTCTGACCACTCGCCATAACTGCCTGCGGTGTTTTTGGCTTTTACACGAGCATAGTAGGTTATACCTTCACTGCAATCAGTTATCGATTTAGACAGAACATTTCCAACATCGCTGTTAAAGATATAAGAACTAAAAGAGGTTTCAGTGCTTATTTGGACATAATATCCAACTATACCACTCTCATCAGTAGCTGTTCCCTGTGTCCAGGTAAAAGTAATTTCATTAGAAGAAACATAGCTAGCGGGTCCTGTTGGTTTGCTGGGAGCTCCTTCTGGTATGGTAGCATCAATAGTTATACCATCACTTATATCTGACCACTCAGTATATATACCAGTGCCGTTTTCAGCTTTAACACGGGCATAATAAGTTTCTTCATTTATACAATCAGTTATTTCTTTAGTTAAGACCTCACCTACATCTGCATCAAAAAGACAATAACTAAAAGAACTAAAGGTACTTACTTGTAGATAATATCCAATAATCCCGCTTTCAGCATCAGTAGCTGTTCCCTGTGTCCAGGTAAAAGTGATGACATTAGCATAAGAGTAGTCTCCTCCATCAATAGGAACAGAAGGTGTTCCTACAGGAGAAGTAATATCAATAGTTATTCCATCACTGGTTTCTGACCAACTTCCATATAACCCGGCTTCATTTTTGGCTTTTACACGAGCATAATAGGTTGAGCCATTGGTGCAGTTCTCTATTTCTTTTGAAAGGTTATTACCTACATCTTCATCAAAAATACAGGTATCAAAAGAAGTACTTGTGCTTACTTGTAAATAATAACTGACAATCCCACTTTCTTTATCTTCACAAGAGTTTTGTGTCCAGCTGAAATCTATGCTTGTATCAGAATAAGGATTGGGAGTAGTAGGAGCAGATGGGGTATCGTTAGGAGGGGTTGAGTCCACCATTTGTCCGTTTGAAGAGTAATAAATATTTGCTTCTGCTGGAATCGTACAGGTTTGAGCTTGAGTTAGAGCTGTCAAATCATCGTATTTGGAAATTAAAAAATCAGAATTATTACCTTTGGATATGCCTATTGTTGGTGTTAAATTAGAATTCCCTGTTCCATAGTTGAATTTTATGTCGCCATTGTTATATAAGATAACTTCCACATTTACTGGTGAAGCTCCTATAGTGGTTTCTGCGCACCATCTGATGCAAACAGAGTCAGTGTCAGGCTGGTGAATATATATATCTTCACCATCCTGAGTAACACCGTTGGTTCTTATATCATCCCATAATGGTGCAATCATTACTTTAGTTTTGAGTATAGTTTGACTATTTTCATGGCCAGTAGAGGGGCTACTGAAAAATAAAACTCCATTACTAGAAATATATACTTTGGTATAATCAGTTCCATAAAAATTAAAAGTAAAAGGTAAAGTATACTCCCAGTAAACATCATCTGCCCGATAATTTTGGGCTGTGCCACTTCCAATAAATTCATTATTGGTTAATGTTTCATAATATCCTGAATAAATTGGGTCAGTCTCTAAGCCATCTCCATTTTGAGCTTTTATCGTGAAATAATAAGTAGTTCCATCTTTTAGGTTTAATCCTATTTGCGTTCCACTTAGAGCAGAACCGTTATCTATCCAGTCTATTACATCTGTTCCTCCTGTTGTTGTCCCAATTGCATAGTGATACTTATTTATTCCACTTTCGTTGTCAATAGCTTGATCCCAGTTAGCAGAAAGTTGTGTTTTGCTGGTGCTATAATCCGTATCTTCTCCAGTTCCATCTCTTACTATAGAAGGACCTATGGGTGGAGTAGAATCAGGTTCAACAATAATTATTCCATCGCTATTTTCGGAATAGTCAGAGTATAATTCCACTCCATTTTTAGCTCTTACCCGTGCATAATATGTAGAACCTACAGAACAGTTTGTTATAGTTCTGCTTAAAACATTTCCAACGTCTTGATCAAATTTGTCATTTCCCCCAGGAGTTGTACCAACCTGCAGATGATATCCGGTTATACCACTTTCTGGATCGGTTGCTGTTCCCTGTGTCCAATTAAAAGTAATAGTTGTTAATCCTGTCTGAGTTCCTTCATCGGTAGGTGTAGATGGTTTTCCTGTGGGAGCTGTAGTATCAAGGTCTATGGTAATGCCATCACTTATATCCGAATACTCGGAATATAATCCCACTCCATTTTTAGCTCTCACTCGTGCATAATAAGTGAGACCATTAGAACAGTTTGTAATTTCTTTAGTAAATACATTACCAACACCTTGCGAGTATGTATAAGTATCAAAAGCAGTGGCAGTACTTACCTGTAAATAATATCCAATGATTCCACTTTCAGGGTCACTGGCTGTTCCTTGTGCCCAGTTAAAAGTGATATTGGAAACAACCGAGGTTGTTCCTTCATCAACAGGAGTAGTAGGACTTCCCAGCGGTGGACTACCGTCAGAAGTTAACCCCAGCCAGTTCAGAACGTTTTGCATAACCTGGCTTCTCATGGCTTGTGAATTTATAGCTTCAAAACCGAATGAAAAATAGACTAATTTATAAGTACCGGTATCTATCTTTAATCCTCCTGTCCCACTCGAGATTATATCGGCAGGTGTTATATTTTGAGAAATTGAAAGCTTACCGTATCCAGGAGACGGGCTACTGGTAGAAGTAGCAGAAGTATCATATATGAAAATGCTGGTAGCTGGTGAGATAGGATCTATTTCTGAAGGCCAGGATTGATTACTGGCTCCATCTCCTCCAGAAGTAGAAACACCTATTCCATCCATAATATCTCCTGAAACACCGTTTAGTCCGTAGAGATTAGTATCATCAGCTGCATAGGTGGCGTAGAGATAATTATTATAAAAAGAATCGTATCTAATGTCAAAACCTATATCTTGTCCCGTGATAAATAATTTTCCACCGTTATCAAGGAAATCAGCTAAGTTTGTCTGGTCACTAGATGTAAGAGTAGTTGACCAGTCATTTCCAGTAAACCATATTACGTAATTGTATTGTGATAAATCTTCTGTTGAGGGACTTCCCTGGTTGGATACATTCCAATAATCATAGGTATAGTTTATAGCATCTAAGGTATTTTTATAATAGTTTTCATAGCTACCTCCAATATCATCATCAACTAAAATAAGAGGAGGGCTTGGCGATAAGATAAAGTTTTCAGTAGTGGTTTGTCCGCCAGTTACAGATATATCTTCTCTTGTTTGAGTGATATGTCCGGTACTTGTCACCTCAAGGGTATATGTTCCCTGAGCTATGCTTATTGAGTAATTGCCTGTGGTAGGATTCGTAGTGACAGAGTCTACAGGGGTATTTACAACTGTAATTGTGGCACTTAAAGGACTTCCGTCTTGGGCATCCGTAACAGTACCCGCAATCGTACCTGATGGTGCGGCTGAGAGGGAGAAATTTTCAGTAGTAGTCTGGTCTGTTATAATTTGAACATCAGTTCTTGTTTGGCTTATATATGCATAAGAAGAAACCTCTACCGTGTAAGTTCCCTCAGCCAAAGCTATATCATAATTACCATCAGTATCAGTAGTAGTTTGTGCTCCGGTCTGGGTAATTTTTATTATAGCTCCTTTTAGGGGACTATCAGAGGCATCTTTTACGGTACCTTGTAAAGTTCCGCTTATAGCTAACAGGGTGACTGCAGCCAAAGCATCTACTCTTCCCCAGCCGTAACGGTCATCCTGTCCAACTGTTCCGTAATCTATGGAAGTATCAATTATGGCTTGTTTTAATTGGGATACAGTTGCATTTGGTTCTGCTTGTAACAAGAGAGCAACAGCTCCGGCAATATGTGGCGCTGCCATAGAAGTGCCATTATAGGTATCGTAGCCTCCACCTGGGACCGATGATTTTACACTGACTCCAGGAGCGCTAATATCTGGTTTTAGATAATAGCCAACATAAGGAGGTGTATTCCAGTATACATTCTGTCCGCTACTAAAGGAAGCTACTTCATCAGAACTGTTAGTTGCTCCTACTCCAAAAGCACTCGGAACATTTCCCGGGCCTCCACTGGATCCTTGACCTGAGTTTCCAATAGAAAATGCAGGAAAAGTTCCTGCTGCTACCATATTATCTGTTGGTTCCAGCCATCCTGGGTAAATACCAGTTGCTCCCAGAGACATATTGACTACCTGGGCACCATCGTCAGTGTCAGGATTTTCGTCAGGGTCTATTATCCATTCCATTCCGGCAACTACTTGAGCAAAAGTACCTGACCCACCATTTAAAACTAAGCCTGAAATCAATGAAGCTTCTGGTGCTACACCAATGTAATTACCAGTTGCATCTCCACCCAGAATTGTTCCAGCAGTATGTGTGCCATGTGTTCCACTATCATAAGGTGTGGAACTAGGCACCTGATTTCCACTGCCGTTAAACTCTGCCCATAAGATGAGTTTACCGGTAAGGTCTGGATGGGTAGTGTCTACGCCTGTATCTAAATGTCCGACTCGGATGCCATTTCCTTTTATACCGAAATTAGTCCAGACTTGGTCAGCCTTAATTTTAGCTATACCCCATTCAACATCTTCTTGAGGAGTTATGTCATCTGCCTTTTCAATAGGGGGGAGGGAGACGATAAAATTTTCATGAATTTCTTCTACCTCTGGACGGGAGGCAATTTTTTCAATTACATCTTTAGTAGCAGTAACAGCCATTCCGTTAAAAAGCCAGAAATGTCTGATTTTTTCGATTTTCCCCAAAGCTCTTTTATTACTCAGAAAAGGAGAAAGCATCTGTTGGCTTTTCTGATTTTTTTGTTTAAGGATTTTAAGAACCTCAGCTCTTTTCCCTCGTACAGCTTTTATATCAGGTTTATCTTTTAAGCGAACAATAACCGTAATTTTTTCAGTAGTATCTAATTTTTTTAATTTTTTTGCTAACGAAGGAGTGACCGCTGTATGCCCAATCTGAACCAAGCCCATTACTGTTATTATTATGGTAGAAATTAGTATGAAATTATAGGGTCTTAACTTCATCTTTTCCTCATTTATAAATAAAAAACATAGGTTGATAAGTTATACTATAAATGTAAAGTAGACCTATGTTTATATTTATATTTTATCATTACAATATTTAAATATATGAATATCTTAAATTTGAATCAATATAAATATAAATAATAAATATTTTTCTACCTTATGATATAAGTATACAGTAAAAAATCAGAACAGTCAAGGATATTTATTATGAATTAACAAAGATTTTTATAGCGATTTTGGTGTTATATAATGTAATCTTTGTGTAATCAATATTATGGTTTTAAATTAAATTGTTGATTTTTTATTTGCATTTTATTGTGTGAAAGTATATAATTGTAAGATAAATTGTCATCTTGTTATAATGGGGGATATATGGCAAAATACGGTAAAATCGGATTTATAGGAATAGGGAATATGGGACAGGCGATTATTAATGGTCTGATTGAGTCCGGTTTAGTCGCTAAGAGTAATATTTTAGCGTATGATTCTGATACTAAAAAAAGAGCTATTGCTAAGAAATACGGCATAAAAACAGCTAAGAATAATCAGGATTTAGTTGCTAAAGCCAATATTATTCTATTAGCGGTTAAACCTCAGGTGATAGATGATGTAGTTAAAGAGATAAAAGACAAGGTATCTGAGTCTAAGACAATTATCTCTATTGCTGCTGGTATAACCACCGGACATATTGAGAGATTATTAGGGAAAGTCCGTGTTATTAGAACAATGCCTAATACTCCTGCTCTAATCAGGCAGGGAATAACAGCAATATCTAAGGGGAAATTTGCTACTAAGAAAGATGAAAAAATAACCCAGGATATATTCTCTTCAGTCGGTGAAACAATAAAAATTGAAGAATCCCAAATGGATGCGGTGACTGCTTTAAGCGGTAGCGGGCCTGCTTATCTATTTTTAACAATAGAGGCTCTAATTGATGGAGGGATGAAGGTAGGTTTAAGCAGAAAAAACGCAGAAATATTAACAAAGGAGACTCTTTTAGGTGCGGCAAGAATGGCTGTAGAAACAGGTGAAAATGCGTCTATATTAAGGAAAAAGGTAACCTCTCCCGGTGGAACAACAGAGGCTGCCCTAAAATATTTGAATAAGAAAAACTTCAGCAAGATATTAGCAGAAGCCATAAAGGTGGCTGCAAAAAGGTCTAAAGAATTAGGTAAATAGGGAGATATATGAAAGTTGAAACTATTACTTACAAGGGCGGTTTGGTATATATATTAGACCAGAAAAAGTTACCTCAGAAGAAAGTATATATTAAATGTTCCAGATACCAGCAGGTGGCAGATGCTATTACCAGGATGAATATCAGGGGGGCGCCGGCTATTGGTGTAGCTGCAGCAATGGGTATTGCCCTTGGTATGAGTGAGCTTAAGACTAAGAATAAGGTGGATTTTTTCAATCAGCTCGATAAGATATCCAGAGATTTTGCAAAGACAAGACCGACAGCGGTCAATCTTTTCTGGGCGATTGATAAAATGGTAAAATGTGCCCACAGGTGTGAAGAGAAATCTCTTTCTTCGATTAAGAAGCTTTTAATAAAAGAGGCAATAGATATTTATAATAAAGACATCCAGACCAACAAGAAAATAGGTAAGTACGGGGCTCAACTGATACACAAGAAGGCGATGATTCTGACCCATTGCAATGCAGGGGCTCTTGCAACTGCAGGATACGGTACTGCTCTTGGAGTTATAAGGAAGGCACATGAACAGAAAAAGAACATCAAAGTCTTTGTTGATGAAACGCGTCCGTATTTACAGGGAGCAAGATTAACCGCCTGGGAATTAAAAGAGGAAAAGATTCCTTTTACCCTGATAACTGACAACATGGCAGGATATTTTATGTATCAGGGTAAAATAAACGTGGTCATTGTAGGAGCTGACAGAATTGCTGCTAACGGTGATGTAGTCAATAAAATAGGTACCTATACCGTAAGTGTATTAGCCAGGAAACATAACATTCCTTTTTATGTGGCAGCGCCCGTATCCACATTCGATATTACTAAATCAAGCGGTAAAGAGATCGTAATTGAGGAACGAAATTTTCAGGAAGTAACTCATATCGGTAAGAAAAGAATTACCCCTAAAGGGATTGAGGTGGCTAATCCTGCTTTTGATATTACCCCGCATGATGATATAACCGCGATTATTACTGAAAAGGGAGTTATCAAACCGCCGTTTAAGAAAAACATAAAGAGAATAATAGGCAATAAATAAGTGTAATGATTCTATTGGAGGTAAGATGAAGAAGTATTCAGAGACGCTGAATCTGCCAAGGACAGATTTTCCCATGAAGGCCAATTTAAGCCAGAGGGAACCGACAATTCAGTCAAAATGGGAAGAACTTAAAATATATGACCTGCTGCGTAAAACATCAGAAGGCAGGCCTAAATATATACTCCATGACGGGCCGCCTTATGCAAACGGGAATATCCATCTGGGGCATGCCTTAAACAAAATATTAAAAGACATCATTGTAAAATACAAAGGCCTAAAGGGGTATGATGCTCCTTATGTCCCGGGATGGGACTGTCACGGGCTTCCTATTGAGTACCAGCTGTTAAAAAAGTTAAAGCTGAATAAAGACCAGATAGACCAGGTTAAATTCAGGAAGCAAGCAGCTGATTTTGCAAACCATTTCATAGGGGTGCAGAGAGAGGAATTCAAGAGATTAGGTATTTTCGGGGACTGGGATAATCCTTACATCACCATGGACTCTGCTTATGAGGCCAAGATAATAGAAGCTTTCAAAGAACTTGCAAAAAGAGGATATATTTACAAGGGGCTAAAACCCGTCCACTGGTGCGCCAGTTGCGAGACGGCACTTGCCGAGGCTGAAGTGGAGTATCAGGACCATGTCTCTCCGTCTGTTTTCGTGAAGTTCATCCTTAAGGATTCGGATTTCTTAGAAACCCTGAATATCAAGCAGGATATTTATGTTTTGATCTGGACGACTACCCCGTGGACGCTGGTTGCTAACGTAGCCGTAGCTTTTCATCCTGATTATGAATATGCATTGGTCGATATAGGTAAGAACCAGCTAGTCATTATGGCTAAGGATTTAGTAGAAAGGGTAACGGAAAAAGCAGATATAAAAGAGTATAAGATAGTTAAAACCTTTAAGGGTGCTAAATTAGAGGGGATAAAATGTCAGCATCCGTTTTTTGAGCAGGAGTCTGTAGGAATCCTGGCTGATTTTGTTACCATGGAAGAAGGCAGCGGGATTGTGCATATAGCTCCTGGACATGGTGCAGAAGACTATATTATTGGATTAAAATATAATCTGCCTGTTATAGTACCTGTAGATGATAAAGGTAAGTTTAAGAGTGATGTTCCTCTTTTTGCAGGCTTACATGTTTTTAAGGCGAACATAAAGATCATCGAAACAATGCGGAATAACGGATCTTTACTCATTTCTGAAGATCTTTCTCATACATATCCCTATTGCTGGCGTTGTAAGAATCCTATTGTGTTTAGAGCTACAGAGCAATGGTTTCTGGGAGTAGATAAGAATAATTTAAGAAAGAAGATGCTTGGCATAATAAAGGATGTAGCGTGGATTCCTAAGGTAGGAGAGAAGAGGATATCAGGAATGGTAGAAGGAAGACCTGACTGGTGCCTGTCACGTCAGAGATACTGGGGCGTTCCTATCCCGATCTTTTACTGCAAGAAATGTAATAAAGCTCTGCTTGGTGAAGATAGTATCTCAAAAGTACAGGAGCTTTTCTTAAAAGAAGGTTCTGATGCCTGGTTTATAAAATCGGCTGAGGAGATATTAGGCGGTGATATAAAATGTCCGGATTGTTCAGGGACCGAGTTTCGCAAGGAGACGGATATATTAGATGTCTGGTTTGACTCAGGTGTAAGTCATGAGGCGGTATTAAAACAGAGAGAAGAACTTGTATATCCGGCAGATCTCTATTTAGAAGGAAGCGATCAGCACAGGGGATGGTTTCA
>DAOVJB010000038.1 GCA_030673425.1 Elusimicrobiota bacterium
CTTATGAATGATACTTTCTATTATACTAATTCAATACATTTTGCCGCAGGCGCGCCTATAAACCTCATTGACAGGATAGTAGGGCAAAGCAAGTTCCATACACTTATTGAAAGCGGAGCAATACTTCATGCTTTTATAGGAGAAGACAACCCTTCGCCTGAAGCCATATTCAAGCTGGTGGAAAAGACCTGGCGCAATACGAAAGCGGCCCAGATTACTATTTCGCCGGAGTTCACCATATGCAACCAGTGCCGCCGTACCTCCAGAGGGCTATTGGATGCATGTACGCATTGTGAATCACAGGATGTCTATGGAGTGACAAGGATTGTAGGATATTTCAGCCGTATCCCGAACTGGAACAAATCAAAGATAGGTGAACTTAAAGACAGACATAAAGGCGACTATCATATTTAGTTAAAAAGAGATAAAATATATGAAAATAGAAATTAAACGTTTAAGGCAGGATGTCGCATTACCAATATATAAACACAAAGGTGATGCAGGGATGGATTTACGCAACGCCGGGGATGATGTAGTATTAAAACCTCTCCAAAGAACCTTGATTCCAACAGGCATTAAAGTAGCTGTACCCCAAAACTATGAATTACAAATACGTCCACGCAGCGGGTTAGCTATTAAGAAAGGATTAACCGTATTAAATACACCCGGAACGATTGACTCGGGATACCGCGGTGAAATAGGAATAATCATACTTAATGCAAGCAATGATGATGTAACCATCAAAAAAGGAGACCGAATTGCTCAGGCAATATTAAACAAGGTCGAAATTATCGAGTGGGATGATGTAGTAGAACTGGATGAGACTACGAGAAGCGAAGGCGGTTTCGGAAGCACCGGTCATTAAAAAATAATGGAGGGAATTACAATGGCCTTTTTTATAGGAAGAGATAGAGAAGCCAGGAGAGCTTATGGGTTTGACGAAGTGGCTCTGGCACCGGGAATTATCACTATAAACCCGAATGATGTGAAGACTTCCTGGAAAATTAAAAACCTGAAATTTGAGATTCCTTTTATAGCCTCAGCGATGGACGGGGTGGTAGACACAAGGTTTGCCGCAGCTATGGGAAAACTGGGAGGTTTGGCAGTACTTAACCTGGAAGGAATCCAAACCCGTTATGAAAACCCTGAGGAAATCTACGAAAAAATAGCTACTGCAGGCCCGGAAGACGCAACAATCCTGGTACAGAGTATTTACAAGGAACCGATAAAAGAAAAACTCATTAGTAAACGAATCAAGGAAATCAAATCAAAAGGAGTTTTGGCAGCCGTTTCCTCAATTCCTCAAACAGCCGAACACTTCGGACAGATGTCACAGGAGGCAGGATGTGATATTTTTGTGGTTCAGTCAACCGTAACAACAGCAAAGCATATATCAACTCAATATCCTGTATTAAACTTTAAGAAATTTGTTAGAAAAATGAAAATCCCTATAATTATCGGTAATTGTGTCACATATGATGCTGCACTGGAATTGATGGATACAGGCTGTGCCGCCTTATTAGTAGGTGTAGGACCGGGAGCAGCATGCACTACGAGGGGAGTGTTAGGTATAGGAGTTCCGCAGGTTACTGCCACTATTGACTGTGCTGCTGCAAGAGATTTCTACTTCAAGAAGACAGGAAAATATGTCGCTATTATAACCGACGGCGGGATGGATACAGGAGGCGATATATGTAAAGCCTTTGCAAGCGGAGCAGACGCAGTAATGATCGGCTCTGCTTTTGCACGCGCCAGGGAAGCTCCGGGAAATGGATATCACTGGGGCATGGCTACCCCTCATCAGAATCTGCCGAGGGGAACAAGGATATATGTAGGAACAAGCAGTAGTTTAGAAGAAATTCTCTATGGTCCGGCCAAGCTTGATGACGGAACACAGAATTTAGTGGGTGCATTAAGAACCGCTATGGGAAGCCTGGGGGTTAAAAATATCAAAGAGATGCAACTGGTCGAAATAATTATTGCACCTGGAATAAGGTCAGAAGGTAAGTTATTACAAAAAGCCCAGAGAGTAGGAATGGGAAAATAAACTAATAACACAAGGAGAAACTTTATGCAAGGTACTGGAGCCGTAACAAAAACCGAGATAACAACAGTACCGCTTTTTTTCCGCGGAAAAGTCAGGGATGTATATGATTTAGGTGAGAAATTACTTATCGTAGCCACAGACAGGATATCAGCTTTTGATTTTGTTCTGCCGACACCTATACCGGAAAAAGGCAAAATCTTAACACAGATTTCTGTTTTCTGGTTTAACCTCCTTAAGGATATATCCGAAAACCATTTAATCTCATCAGACGTAAAGGATTTTCCTGGCGAATTAGCTTCTTATAGTGACATACTCAAGGATCGCTCCATATTAGTAAAAAAGGCTAAACGCATTAATGTGGAATGCGTGGTAAGAGGATACCTGGCTGGCTCCGGATGGAAGGAATATAAAGAATCAGAAACCGTCTGCGGTATCCAACTACCTGCAGGATTACAGGAGTCAAGCGAACTGCCTGATGTAATATTTACTCCTGCTACAAAGGCCCAGACAGGAGACCATGATATCAATATTACAGAAGAACAATTTATCAATAATGTAGGATTTGAGATTGCCCAGGAACTTAAAAAAAGAAGCATTGCCCTTTATAAAAAAGCAAGTGAATATGCTTTAAGGAAAGGTATAATCATTGCTGACACCAAATTTGAATTCGGAATAATAGGGGACGACATCATCCTTATAGATGAAATTTTTACCCCGGATTCCTCCCGTTTCTGGAATAAAGAAAACTACAAACCCGGCAAAACACAGGACAATTTTGACAAGCAGTTCATACGGGATTATCTGGAATCAATAAAATGGAACAAACAGCCCCCGGTTCCTGAATTACCGCCTGATATCGTTCAAAAAACTGTTCAGCTATATAAACAGGCATATAACAAATTATGTGAATAAAGCCTTGAAATTTATGAATAAAAGATTAAGATGATGATTACCATAAACACATATTCATTAGGTCATTACCGAACTTTCTTGAGTTCGGTAAACTTTCGTAAGGAGGAAAAGAAAACCAATGAAAGTATTAGTGATAGGTTCCGGAGGACGTGAACATACACTTGTCTGGAAAATAAAGCAATCGCCGCTGGTGGATAAAATCTATGCTATTCCCGGAAACCCGGGAATAGCCCAGATTGCAGAGTGCGTTGATTTAGACACCAAAGATTTTCCGAAGCTTGCTGATTTCGCAAAGAAAGAATCTATTGACTTAACGGTTGTCGGACCGGAATTGCCTCTTGTTAATGGAATTGCCGATTATTTTAACATTAAGGGTTTGAAAATCTTCGGACCCTGTCAAAAGGCAGCTCTGTTAGAAGGCAGTAAGGTATTTGCTAAAAATTTAATGAAAAAATACGGAATTCCTACCGGAACCTTCAGGGTTTTTAACAAGAGCATTGAAGCAAAAGAATATATCGCGGAATTGGCTTGCGAAGATGAGGCAAAAAATTTCCCTATAGTCATTAAAGCAGACGGCCTGGCAGCAGGCAAAGGAGTTTTGGTCTGTCATAATTCATCTGAGGCATTACACGCAATAGGACAGATAATGCAGGAGAAGATCTTTGGTGAAGCAGGCAATCAGGTAATAATTGAAGAATTCCTAAAGGGCGAGGAGACCTCTATATTAGCTTTCTGTGATTCTAAAACAATCCTGCCCATGATTTCATCCCAGGACCATAAGCAGGTTTTTGACGGCGACAGAGGACCCAACACCGGAGGAATGGGAGCATATGCACCTGCACCTGTAGTAACAAAGGAGCTTTTCAATAAAATTATATCTCGTATACTTAGACCCTTAAAAGACGGCCTTAAAAGCGAAGGTATAAAATATAAAGGAATTATTTATGTAGGTGTTATGATTATTAACAATGAACCTTTCGTCTTAGAATTCAACGTACGCTTCGGGGATCCGGAGACCCAGGTAATTATGCCTCTTCTTGAATCGGACCTTGTTCCGGTGCTGGAAGCTGTGGTAAATGAAGACTTGCAAAATATAATCCTGAAATGGTATAATAAATTTTCGGTTTGTGTTGTTCTTGTCTCCGGGGGATATCCGGGAAAATATGAAAAAGATAAGGTAATCTATGGACTGGATAAAGCAGAGGAAACAAAAGAGATCGTTGTATTCCATGCAGGGACGAGTCTTAAGGCTTCTGTTAAAAAGAACCTGGCACCAAAACAGGAAGTCACTGAATATGTCTCTTCAGGAGGAAGAGTCATTGGAATAACCGGCACGGGGAACAGCCTAAAAGAAGCTATTGATAAAACGTACGAAGGAATCAAGAACGTAACATTTGAGAAGATGCATTATAGAAAAGACATAGGGAAAAAAGGACTGAAACTAACTACGGACTCAGGAGATTAACCCGTAGTCAGCCAGGAGGATAGTCTTGAAACAAAAACCAATAGTAGGAATTATTATGGGAAGCAAGTCTGATGAACCGATAGTTGAGCAGGCAAGCCAGACACTAAAACAATTCGGTATCCCGTATGAAGTGAAAATTATGTCTGCACACAGGACGCCCAAACAAGTCCAGGCATATGCCAGGAACGCTAAAAGAAGAAACATAGAGGTCATTATCGCGGCAGCAGGCAAAGCAGCTCACCTGCCGGGCGTAGTTGCTTCTTTAACCACGATTCCTGTAATAGGCATACCAATCAAAACATCTGATTTAGCCGGGTTGGACTCCCTGCTTTCGATTGCCCAGATGCCTACGGGAGTACCTGTGGCTACGGTTGCCATTAACGGGGCCAAGAACGCAGCCTTGCTTGCAATGCAGATTTTGTCTTTGAAATACCCGCAAATTAAGAAAAAGTTTGCTCAATACAAAAAATCGTTGGCGCAGCATAAATAAGGGGGAAGATGATGGAAACCCAGCAAAAAAAATTCCTGGTAAATGAAAAAGAAGTAAACAGAATCATCACACGGATGGCCCATGAGATAATTGAAAAAAACCACGGTGCTAAGGAACTATGCATCATAGGAATAAGAACAAGAGGCGTCTATGTGGGTGAGCGTTTAGCAAATATCATAAAAAAGATAGAGAATGTTGAGGTTCCCGTAGGCATACTTGACATCACCCTGTACAGAGACGATGTTGACTCTATTGATAAACAGCCGATAGTAAAAGAAACCGATATTCCATTTGACATTACTAATAAAAAGATTCTTCTGGTGGATGACGTCCTGTTCACTGGAAGAAGCACACGAGCTGCACTTGATGCCATAATGGATTTCGGCCGTCCCAAGGAGATTCAGCTTGCTGTCTTAATAGACAGGGGACATCGGGAGTTGCCGATTCAGGCTGATTTTGTAGGCAAAAAAGTTTTTACCTCCTTAAAAGAGATAGTTGAGGTTAATCTTAAAGAAATAGATAATATTGACCAGATAAAAATCGTTAATATAAAATAAACAGGTTTGGAGGCAGATATGCGCTTAAAAAGGAAAGACTTATTAGGCCTGGAAGATCTGGACGCCAAAGAAATAGAACTTATACTTAAAACCGCAAAACCTTTTAAGGAATTATTTACCCGTTCAATTAAAAAAGTTCCCACCTTACGAGGTAAGACAGTAGTCAACCTCTTCTATGAACCAAGCACAAGAACAAAGGCATCCTTTGAGTTAGCCGAGAAACGTCTAAGTGCCGATGTCCTGAATATCTCAGTTCCAACAAGCAGCGTAGTAAAAGGCGAGACCCTGATTGATACAGGCAAAACGATCGAAGCCATGATGGCAGACTTCGTAGTAATAAGACACAGTATGGCAGGCGCACCGCATCTTTTAGCAAAGGAAATTAAATCTTCGGTTATTAATGCCGGAGACGGCACACATGAACATCCCACACAGGCACTTCTTGATATGTTTACCATGAAAGAAAAAAAGGGAACTCTTAAAGGCCTAAGAGTCATCCTTATAGGAGATATTCTGCACAGCAGGGTAGCACGTTCAAACATCTGGGGACTTACAAAAATGGGAGCAAAAGTCACCGTAGTAGGCCCTGCAACATTAATTCCGTCGAAAATAGAAAAAATGGGGGTAGATGTAAGTTATCACTTAGAGGAAGTAATAAGCAAAGCAGATGTAATATATACTTTAAGAATCCAAAAAGAACGTCAGAAGCAGCATTTATTCCCATCATTAAGGGAATATACGGAACTCTACGGCATAAATACCGCCAGGCTTAAGATGATGAAAAAAAATGTCATCATCATGCATCCCGGACCGATGAACAGAGGCATAGAAATATCATCTGATGTTGCTGACGGACCGCATTCAGTTATTACTGAACAGATAACCAACGGCATCGCTATAAGAATGGCTATACTCTATTTATTAAGCGGAGGTGAGACACGTGAACTTACTCGTTAAAGGTGCAAGAGTAATTGATCCGTCAAAAAAACTTGATAAGAAAATAGACATCCTTATAGAGAACGGAAAAATTGCTAAACTATCCCAAAATATTCTAAGCAAAAAAGCAAATGTTAAAGTTATAGATGCAAAAGGAAAGGTTGTAATTCCCGGAATTATCGATATGCACACTCACCTCCGGGAACCGGGAAGAGAAGATGAGGAAACTATTGCTACTGGAACAAGAGCTGCTGCTGCAGGTGGTGTTACTTCTGTAGTCTGCATGCCGAATACCCAGCCAGTGATTGATAACCAGGCACAGGTTGAATTAATCTTAAATAAAGCCCAAAAAGAAGGACTGGTAAATGTATTTGTTGTAGGAGCAATTACCAAAGCCTCTAAAGGAGAGGAATTAGCACCTATCGGAGAACTACAAAGAGCAGGAGCAGTAGCAATCTCCGATGACGGTAATCCCGTTATGAACAGCCAGATTATGAGAAGAGCCTTAGAATACAGTAAAATGTTTAAGCTACCTGTCATATCTCACTGTGAGGACCTGGATTTATCAAAAGACGGGGTAATGAACGAGGGATACAATTCCACAATTCTAGGATTAAGAGGCATACCCACCGAATCAGAAGAGATTATGATAGCACGTGATATAAAACTTGCCCAGATGACAGGAGGGTACCTGCATATAGCACATGTCAGTAGTAAAGATTCCGTTAATTTAATACGCAAGGCAAAAAAGCAAAAAATAAAAGTAAGTTGCGAAACCTGTCCGCATTACTTCACCCTTTCTGACGACGCGGTAGTAACATTCGATACTAATACCAAGATAAAACCGCCGCTCAGGACAAAAGAAGACATAAGAGCCATAAAACAGGGCATTAAAGACGGCACGATTGACTGTATTGCCACGGACCACGCACCACATCTTGATATGGAGAAAAATCAGGAATATGAGCTGGCACCGTTTGGCATAATAGGTTTAGAGACGCTCGTTCCCTTAATAATTACTGAACTTGTGGATAAAAAAGTTCTATCACTCCCGGAGGCCATTAAAAAGGTCACGATAAACCCGGCAAGAGTCTTAAACTTAAAGAAGGGGACACTAAGCGTGGGAAGTAATGCTGATTTAACTATAATTGACCTAAATTTAGAAAAAACAATCTCAACTTTCATGAGTAAAAGCAAAAACTCGCCGTTTATCGGTAGAAAACTAAAAGGGTTTGCAATTCTTACAATGGTTAACGGGAAAATCGCTATGCAGGACGGAAAAATCTCAAAGTAAAGAGACTGTATTGATTCAGACAAAAGCTACAATTAATTTTAACAAAAAACTAAATGCAAAATATTATCAAATGAGTCTAACCTGTCCTTCAATTGCAAAAGGAGCATTACCGGGACAGTTCATACATGTTGATGTTGCAAGTAAAAAGGTATTTTTACGAAGACCGTTCAGTATATACAAGGCAGGCGGCAGGAACATTGAGATTCTATATAAAATAATAGGAGCAGGCACAGAGGCACTATCAGAAAAGAAGAAAAACCAGACATTAGACATTATAGGACCTCTGGGAAACGGGTATAAGACAGAAGAAATAAATAAAAATGATAAGGTTGTTTTAGTGGTAGGGGGAACAGGAATAGCATCGCTATTCTTCCTTGCCAATAGACTAAATAGCAAAAAACTTTTCTTAATAGGCGCAAAAACAAAAACAGAGCTTGTTAATATAAAAGAATTAAAAGATATAGGGTGCAACGTAAAAGTTGCTACTGATGACGGGTCAAAGGGATATAAGGGATTTGTCTCAAGTCTGCTTAAGAAAACAGTTAAAAAAGAAAAAATCTCATATATATATGCCTGCGGACCTAAACCAATGTTAAAAGAAATAGCAAGAATAAGTAAATCCCATAAAATTCCCTGCCAGGTATCCCTGGAAGAACATATGGCATGCGGAGTAGGCGTCTGTATGGGATGTGCGGTAAAGATAAAAGAGAAAGAGAGTTTTGAATACAAACGTGCATGTAAAGAAGGACCAGTATTTAATGGGCAAGAGGTAATTTGGGAGTAAGAATAATGATTCATCTTTTACATTCTCGTGCTACAAAACAACAAGTAGATGAAATGCTTGATACATTAGGTACTTATATTAAATTAGCTGTTGATATCAAGCGGGGAATTGTTGCTGGTGGTGGAGCACTTCATGCTGATTGTGAAGTAATCCTTCTTGATGACGGTAGCAAACAAGAAGATATTTGGGGAGCAGATTGGATACCTTCTACTAAAGAGATACGCTATGAAGCACTCATAAATATACGACCAAAACAGAATAATCCTGCAATGGATATTTTTGATTCATCTATACGTGAACGCATAGCTGAAATTGTGCGAGATTTACTGGGGAATTTA
>DAOVJB010000116.1 GCA_030673425.1 Elusimicrobiota bacterium
TATCTCCACCATCCTCTCTACAGCTCTTTGTGCTTTAACTCTAATCTCCTCTTTCACTTTAATTTCATATCGCATATCTTCAAGGCACCATAATACTTTTTCTAAAGTTGTAAGCTTCATGTCGGGACATATGGCTTTATCACTTGTAGGATAGAACGTTTTTTGAGGATTTTCCTTTCTTAGTCTATATAAGATTCCTATTTCTGTTGCTACGATTACTTCTCGTGCCTTAGATTCAGCCGCATATTTACACATTCCTTCTGTAGACAGGACTTCATCAGCAAGTTTAATAACAGATGGCGTACATTCAGGATGCACAATAACCTTTGCGTCAGGATGGGTTTTCTTCTGCTTTATTATATCTTCAGGAAGGATACTGACATGGCTAGGACAATAACCGTCCCAGACAACAAACTTCCTATTGGTCTTCTTAGACACATAATCAGCAAGATATTTATCAGGCACGAATATAATCTCTTCTGTCTTTTTTAGTGATTGTATAACTTTTATCGCATTCCCGGATGTGCAACATATATCGAGTTCTGCTTTCACACTAGCCGGAGTATTAACATAACCCACAACTGTTGCCTTTGGATGCTTCTTCTTTAAGGCTATCAACCCGTCCGGAGTAATCATATCTGCCATAGGACACCCGGCATTTATATCAGGCATAAGAACTGTTTTGTCCGGACAAAGAATAGATGCAGTCTCAGCCATAAAAAGAACCCCGCAGAAAACTATTACATCACTATCGGTCTTGCTGGCTGTTCTGCTTAGCCCTAAAGAATCACCAATATAATCAGCTATATCCTGAACTTCGGGTATCTGGTAATTATGGACAAGAATTACCGCATTTCTTTTTTTCTTCAATTCTTTTATTTTCTCTATCAATCTATCTTTTGAATCTTGTTTCAATTTTTACACCCCGTTTATTCTTTTCATTATTGTTCCCCCACCGATTACAACATCTCCTTTTTTACCCCTAAGCGAATAAAATACTACAGCCTGACCCGGAGTAATTGCCCACTGAGGCTGATTAAACTTCACCTTAACTTTACCTTTAGCCAATGGTATTAACATTGCAGGCGAGGCTTTATGAAGATACCTTATTTTTGCTTCTAGTTTCATAGGTTTTTCTAGTCTTTTCATATTTATGAACTTCACCTTATCAGCGATTAATTCCCTGCCGTAAACCTCTTCTTTCTTACCTACTACAATTGTATTAGTTTTTTTGTTAATTGCAACTACATATAAAGGATGTCTATCTGCTATTCCTATTCCCTTACGCTGGCCAATAGTATAGAAAACAATTCCCTTATGTTCTCCTATAACCTTGCCGTCTTTATTTACAACAGGACCCGGTTTAGCCTCTCTTCTAATATTTTCCTTAAGAAATTCTCCGTAATTATTATCCGGGATAAAACATATTTCCTGTGATTCCTCTTTATCTGCCACCGGCAGTTTTTTATTTTTGGCTATCTGTCTTACCCGATTTTTCTTAAATTCTCCGAGAGGCATTAAAATATGTTTCAATTGATTCTGACTCATCATATATAAAACATAGGATTGATCTTTTTTAGTATCAATTCCTTTCCTGAGAGTATAACTATTCTTTTGCCTATCAAACTCTATTTTTGCATAGTGTCCGGTAGCGATATAATCAGCATTCAATTCCTTTGCTTTCTTAAGCAAAGTATCAAATTTTATGTACTGATTACACCTGATACAAGGATTGGGTGTTCTTCCTTGATTATACTCCTTACAGAAATCAGATATTATTTTCTTTTTGAAAACATCTCTTAAATCCAACAGATAATGAGGTATCTTTAACCTACCGGCTACACGTTTTGCATCCTTTATGCCATCCCCACCAAAACCTCTGGGACGGTCCCAGATCTGCATAGTTATACCTATAACCTCAAAGCCCTTATCTTTAAGCAAAGCAGCAGCAACTGAGGAATCAATTCCACCACTCATTGCTACAACGACTTTTTTTGATTTCACATCAATAACCAGGTGCTTAGATATCGCTCACCGCTATCAGGAAGGATTACTACAATAAGTTTTCCTTTATTTTCTTTCCTCTTACCCACCTCCATTGCTGCCCATATAGCTGCACCGGAAGAAATCCCTGCTAATATTCCTTCTTCCTTAGCTAATTTTCTGGCAGTTTCACCGGCATCTTCATCACTCACATGAACTACCTCATCCACCAAAGCCATTTTTAACACATCAGGTACAAAACCAGCACCAATTCCCTGAATCTTATGTGTCGCAGGCTTTCCCCCGGAGAGAACAGGTGAATCTATAGGTTCCACTGCAATTACTTTAAGTTTAGGTTTTCTTTTTTTAATTACCTCAGCTACTCCAGTGATTGTCCCACCCGTACCAACACCCGCCACTAATATATCTATCTTTCCATCAGTATCTTGCCATATCTCTTCAGCTGTAGTTTCTTTATGTATTTTAGGATTGGCTGGATTTTTGAATTGCTGAGGCATAAAAGAATTAGGTGTAGTACTTAAGAGCTCTTCTGCTTTTTTGACCGCTCCAACCATACCTTCCTTTCCGGGAGTCAGGACAATCTCTGCTCCAAATAGAGAAAGCAGCTGTCTTCGCTCAATAGACATACTATCCGGCATAGTTAAGATTAAACGATAACCTTTCACAGCAGAGATAAAAGCCAATGCTATTCCGGTATTGCCACTTGTGGGTTCAATAATAACTGTATTTTTTGTAATCAGGCCCTTATCTTCTGCATCTTCTATCATAGAAATTCCGATTCTATCCTTTACACTTGATAATGGGTTAAAGAACTCGAGTTTCGCTACTAAATCTGCATCCAATCCAGAACCTATCTTACTTATCCTCCCCAATGGAGTATTCCCTATCAGCTTTGTTATATCGTCTGCTATTCTTGTCATCTTCTATATTCCCTCCCACATCTAAATTCTAAGTTCCTCTAAACGTTTCCCTGTTAATCTATTTACAACAATAAAATCTGTATTACCTAATGGAGAATTTTCTACTGCTATTTTTACTTTGTCTTCTGAAATACCATCGCTATATCTTGCTACTATCTGTGAAGCCAAAGAAATTGTCTCTTCATCAAACTCACCCAGTCCAATTCCAACAGGACCTTTTATTTCTACAGGATTAAAATAGATATCATATTTTCTGGCTAAGTTCAATAATTTCTCATTAATTTCTTTATTCCTGCCAACTATTACCTTTGCGCAATGAGAAAGACGAAAATGCCTGCCTATCTTCAATAACTCAATATTATACAGATTAACCTCAGAATATCTCATGAGGTCTTTCATCTTCCGAGTAAATCCGCTATCCGTGAGAAGACATCCCCCTGCAGGAGATGCATGATTACTAATCTTATAATCTTTAGCTAAAGCTATCTGCGGCTTTCGAGACCTTCCATTAATTCCCAAAACTTTTTCTCTGTTTACCCATCCTTCTTTTTCCGGTATTGAAACAGGCAATAATTTAGCTGATAAGGGTCTTAAAACCAATCCTTCCAGACCGCTTTCTTTTTCTATTATTTTAAGAGCTTTCCTATACTGAGACATTGGCCTTTGCCCCAATACATCTCCGCTGATTATAAAGGATGCTTCTACTTTCATCATATATTCTTTTGCTTTTTTATACATCAGGATTCTACAGTTAATACAAGGATTCAGATTTCTTCCATAACCATATTTAGGTTTTTCTATCATTGTAATATACTCACCTGAGATATCAAATATCTTTAACTTAATATTTAATTCATCCGCTACTTTTTTAACCTCATATTTACGAGTAGATTTATAAAAAGGGGTAAATAAATTTAGTCCCTCAATCTTAACGCCCTGATCCAAAATAATCTTTGTGGCCAGGGAACTATCCAAACCACCTGAAATTAACGATATTGCTTTTACCATATTGTTATTTACCTCTTTGAATAAAAACCAATCTTATAAACCAAGGGCATTGCTTATTGCTTCTTTATCAAAACCTATAATAATTTGTCCATCTATATCTAAAACAGGAACTTTCATCTGTTCTGACTTGCGTGTCATCTCCTGCATTGCTATCTGATCGGAGGAAACATCAACCTCATCAAAATCTATGTTATTATCCTTTAGAAACTGTTTTGTCCTTGTACAATCTGGAGAGGCCGGAGTAGTATAAATCCTTATAATCATGCTTTCTCCTCCTTTTATGTTATAGAATTTTTCTTAGCTCATTTAATTTATAAATCTATCTCTTTTATCCAGGCACCGTGCAAATTGCAAAATTCTATCACGCTAAGTTTACCACTTGTAGCTTTAAGATGAAGTGCAGCTGCTGGATTGAGTGTACCAGGAGTTAATATAACTCTTGATATAAACTTCTTATCTAAATAAAAATCGATATGGGTAATATAATGTCCCGCTTGCATAGGATGCTGTATCTCTCCCATCTTTACATGTACATCCTGGCAGCCCTCAGGTATTAGCTCACATTTTTTCACAAGGGTAATAACCGGTACATGTTTTTTTTCTAATTCAGTCAAATTACCAGGATCCTGTGGGGTTTTTATAGCATCTTCTTTTCCTTCAAAAGATGTCTTTGGTGCTCCACACACAGGACATTTATCTGGAGCATCTCCATTTATAGCTATAAAACCACAAATCTTACATACA
>DAOVJB010000137.1 GCA_030673425.1 Elusimicrobiota bacterium
AATTTTGTTAATGTTTGGAAGATAATTATGCTCTATAGAATTTATCTTTTTTTCTGATATTTCCCCTCCATTTTTCCATTCAAATAATTTTAAAACTTTTTGCTCATTCAAGGGCGTGTTAATATTATTCGTATAAACATCTTCTTTGTCATAAATATATATATTCGACCAATAAGAAATGAAATCTTTTTTTTCTGCAGATTCTAATTTTATTATCCTCATTTTTCTCACCTAACATATAATATACGAATGTCGTTTTTTATGGAACATACCGTATAAAATATTGTATGCTTTTATCCTCTCTATGTCAACCCAAAATACCTAATACTTAGGCTTTGTTTCTGCTGCAGGACATATAGTATTATAGGCACAGTAGGAACAATCGTTATACTTTGGGTCAGGGTGATAATCACGCTTTCTTATGCCTTCTGCTGCCTGGTTTATCTTATTTATTGTTTCCTCTAAGTCTTGTTCTGTCTTGGTACATTTTCCTATTAGGCCTGATTCAAGGAAATATAATCCAAGCCAGTCAGGGATTTTACCAAGGACGTATTTACTTGCTAAGGCATAAATTGAAAGCTGAAGGTTTTTATCTGCTTTCTTGTCGGCTTTATCCTGCTCTGTTACTTCACTGCTCTTAAAATCTATAATAATAGTCTTCCCTTCTCTTATATCCACCCTGTCCCATCTGCCTGATATCCTGTTTTTGCCGAGCAGGAACTTGAACTCTTTTTCTATATAGGTGGGCAAGGTTTTCTCTTTTTCCTGTCTCTGGTAGAAGTTTTTGATTACCTCTAAGCCATCCTGATACCTCTGTTCCTCATGAGCACGGCTTATGAAGCCTTCACTATCCCAGTATCCTTCAAAGATTCTTCTCATATCCTCCCAGGAGACCTTGGTCTTGTTAATCTTTCGTGTATAGTACTCCTCTACTACTTTATGAAGGATGCTTCCGTAGACAACCGCATGGTGTTTCATAATAGGAACACGTAAAATATGTATATATTTATACTTTAAGGGACAGGTTAAATAGTCATCTATATGATAAGGAGTTATAGTTAAGAGTTCATCATCTGATATGGGAGAAAGAGGCTGAGCTTCCTGCTCCGGTTTAGGCGCATGGGATGATATTGTCTCAAGAGAACTCCTTTTATATATAGCGATATCCTCTTTCCCGAGTCCCAGTGCCTCAACCACAAAGATACTTATTTTCTTCGGTCTTTTACCGCCGTAATCCCTGGCACTGGTAAAATAGAGTTCTTTCTTGGCCCTGGTCATACCTACATAAAAAAGACGCCGTTCTTCCTGCTGGTGGAAGTCACCGCTTGGCAGTATATCTTTTATAAGGGGTTCGGGAAGAGGTATTCCCTCCCTGCGGAATCTGGTTGGGAATCTGTCTGATACAAGCCCCACCATTATAACTACAGGAAACTCCAGTCCCTTTGCTTTATGTATAGTTAATACATTTACGCAGTTGGCTTCAGTCTCTATCTCTGCCGTAGCAGGATCATCCCCTGCTGCAATAAGCATATCCAGGTATTTTACGAACTGATTAACCCTGTCATGGTTTAGGATATTGGATGTATTTTTAATGATAGTGAAGAATTTAGCTATATTTTTAATCTTCTCTTCGTTATTTATATTCTTATCTTTTGTCAAGCGTTCAAGATAGCCTGAATCATAGATAAACCGATATAATAGCCCACCTGTAGGAAGATTTAAGCCTAATTTAGAGTATTCTTCCAAATCAACAAGCATCTTATCTACGGTAGCAATACTTTCAGAACTTAAACGGCCCTTTAATTCAGTAATTTTTGATATGTTTTTTAATACTTCATAGATTGAACGGTTATTCCTGTTGGCATAATGGTTGATGAGATTTATGTCTGTAGCAGGCATCTGATATATTTCGCTCGTAGCAAGATAAAAAAGGCTTAAGCTGTCTTCAAGATTTGCAACTATACGCAGGAAACTAAGAAGCAGCTTTATCTCTTCCTGAACATAGAGCCCCTGGGCTCCTGTAAATTTCCATGGGATATTGTTAACATTCAGCGTTCTTAAGAAAGGATCAGCACTGTTGTTGGAACGAACGAGGATTGCTACGTCTTTATATTCCCATTTCCCCTGTTTAACTTTCTCCTTTATAAGCTCGGCTACTTTATCAGCCTGATTAGAAAGAGTATCATAATGAAGATGAGATACCTGTGGGCCTTCGGGAACCTGGGAAATAAGGCGTTTGTCAATCCTGTTTTTTACCTCAAGCCTGTCAGGATTGTTATTAACAATAAGTTTATAGGCTGTATCAAGAAGTATCTGTGGTGAGCGGTAATTTCTGACTAAAACAATCTGTTTTGAACGAGGATAATTTTTGCTGAAGTTAAGGATATTGCTTATTGCAGCACCGCGGAATTTATATATAGACTGGTCATCATCTCCTACAACGGTGATATTCCTGTGGTCTCCTGCCAGAAGTTTGACCAGTTCGAACTGGGCGTAATTAGTATCCTGGAATTCATCTACCAGAATGTGACCGAATTGTTTTTTATAGCGCTTTAAGACTGACGGATGTTCTCTGAACAGCTTTAGTGTCAAGACAACCTGGTCACCGAAATCAATAAACCCTTCCTCAGCCATAAGTTCCTGGTATTTCGCATATGTTGATGCTATTTCCTGCTGACGGGTTAGTTCCTCTTTTAATTCCTCGTTTTTAGGGTTATTCTTTAATTTCTTTTTTAGTTTTTCAACATATTTAAGGTAGTCTTCGGGTGTTATATCTTCATCCTTTGCACGGCTTATAAACAAAAGAATTGATTCAATATATTTTGTCGGGTTTCCAAGTGGTCTGAAGTATTTAAGAGGAAAATCAAAAAGATGGTCTCTAAAGAAAATTATCTGCTCTGGTTTTGTTAAAACACGGAAATTCGTATCCATTCCCATCTCTAAGGCATTTTCTCTTAAAACTCTGTCACCGAAAGCATGAAAGGTACTTATCCATGTTTCAGTATAACCGTAAGGCACCAGTAAATCCACACGCTCTTCCATCTCACCTGCAGCCTTATCAGTAAATGTGAGCGCCAAAATCTCTTCAGGTCTTGTTTTTTTGGTTGCGATTAGATAAGCAATGCGTTTTGTGATAACCGTGGTTTTTCCTGTCCCGGCACCGGCCACTATCAGGAGAGGGCCTTTTTCATGTTTAACAGCCTGGACTTGCTCTGCGTTTAAGTTTTGGAGGATAGTTTTTGCAGATGTCACGTTAACCTCTTAAAAATGATAGGAAATATTAAATAGGAAATATTAAAAAGGAGGGCTTTTATATATATTATTTAGTGGCTTCTTTTTTTGCCTGACACTCAACGCATAAAGAAGTAAAAGGAACGGCTTTCAGACGGTCAATAGTAATTTTGCCTTTACATTCCTCGCAAATACCATATGTTTTACTTTCAATTTTATGCAAGGCTACTTCTATGGTGTTTAATAATCTCTGCTCTTTATCAGTCAGTTCAAACATAAATTCTTTTTCGTATGAGTCTGCTGCAACATCAGCAGTATCACCTACTTCTTTGTAATGGTAGTTGTTTCTGTTCTCCCTGTTTTTATGCACTTCCTTTAATAAATTTTCTTTTTTTTCAAGTAAAAGCTCACGAAACATATTTAAGTCTTTCTGATTCATGGTATTCCTCCCTGATTGTATCTTATACTACCATTTTTCGCTTACAACTTCTATCTTTTTTCCCTTTATGTCCGGATCTACTTTCTGTAATTCCTCTAAATACCTGCAAACTTCCTTATTAACCCTCTCTCCAGGAACAAGTATCGGTATTCCGGGAGGATAGAGAGAAAAAATTTCAGTACTGATCATACCCACGGCATCTTTTAATGGAAGTCTCTTTACCTTTTTAGCCAGAGCATGAGCCGGAGTTAATACCATCTCTGTTTCCAATGGCAGATATGGTAAAGGCTTTAACGGTTTTTTCTTA
>DAOVJB010000066.1 GCA_030673425.1 Elusimicrobiota bacterium
GGAGCGTATGACTATGTTACAAAGCCATTTGACGTAGCTGATTTATGTTCACTTGTGGGGCGTGCAGCTATTTCACGAAGGTTGAATATCACCAACAGAGAACTATTAAAAATGCATGAATACACGGTACAACTTGAAGCAGATGTAGAGAAAAAAGCCAAGGAGATAAGTTTACTTGCTAAAATAAGAAGAGCAATTTCTTCCAGCCTGAATTTAGATGAGGTTCTAAGAAGTATTGTTGAAGAGATTACCAGACACATGGGGTTAGAAATATGCTCCATACTTCTTCTCGATGAAAAAGGCAAGACGCTCACGATTAAATGTGCTAAAGGAATATCTGCTGAAGTCATCAAATACACAAAAATAAGAATAGGACAGAGAATATCAGGATGGGTGGTTGAACATAACCAGTCAGTTTTAATAAGTAATATCGAGCAAGATAAGCGTTTCTCTAGACGGAGTCAGGAAAAATATTATACCCGTTCTCTGATAAGCGTTCCGTTAAGGATAAAAGACAAAACTATCGGGGTAATTAACATCAATAATAAAATATCAAAACAGGCATTCACCAAAGATGACCTCAGGATAATTGAAGCTATAGCCCAGGGGGCATCAGTAGCTATTGAAAACGCAAAACTCTATAAGAATCTGCAGGATGTCTATATGCGTGCAATTTCTGCTTTAGTCTCAGCAATCGATGCAAAAGACAATTATACACATGGACATTCTGAAACCGTGACCAAATACGTTATTGCTATTGCTCAAGAATTAGGGTTTAATGATCGTGACCTGGAAAATCTTACCGTAGCTTCCAGGTTGCATGATTTAGGAAAGATAGGTGTTCATGATTATATTTTAACCAAACCCGGGAAATTAACAAAAGAAGAATGGAAGGAAATGAAGCAGCATACTATAAAAGGGGTTGAGATTTTAGAGCCGCTTAATTTCTTAACCGGGATAATTGACTTAGTAAGACAGCATCATGAGAGATATAACGGAGGAGGATATCCTGACGGAATAAAAGGTGAGGATATAAAATTAGGAGCAAGAATCATAGCTGTTGCTGACACGTTCGACGCGATGCTTTCTGACAGGCCTTATCGTAAAGCCCATTCTTTTGAGGTCGCTATTAGCGAATTAAAGAAAAATAGCGGTACCCAGTTTGATCCCAAGGTAGTAGATGCCTTCTTAAATATATTAGAGAAAAATCCAGATATAATAAAAAAAACAAGAATTAAACCTAAAAAAACTAAAAAATAAACCCTTAAAAGAAGGAAAGAACGAAACGATAGTAAAGTGATGGGGGCGTAGCTCAGCTGGGAGAGCGCTTGCTCGGCATGCAAGAGGTCAGGGGTCCAATTCCCCTCGCCTCCACCAAGAAAAAATTAAAAATGGAAAGTCAAAAAAGGTGGGGAGATTAAAGAATGCCAGTTATAACAAAAGAATTATCTTTCTGGAGCAAAGGGGATGCGGATATCATAGACATCACTACCCAGGTTCAGGGTGAACTTGAAGGTGTTAAACTTAAAGATGGTATAGTAACTATCTTTATCCCTGGTTCTACAGCCGGGCTTACCACTATCGAACACGAACCCGGACTGGTCAGTGATTTTAAGAAAATGGTTGAAAGACTCATCCCGCAAAATATCAATTACTCTCATGATATGCGCTGGCATGACGGAAACGGCCATTCTCATATAAGGTCTTCAATTATAGGGCCTTCGTTAACTGTGCCTTTCAGCAACAGACAACTATTACTGGGTTCATGGCAGCAAATTGTCCTTATTGATTTTGATAACCGTCCGCGTTCAAGAAAAGTTCTGCTTCAAATTATGGGAGATTAACGCAGATTAAATATTGAGAAGGCCTCCACATGCCTGGAACAAAGCCACCACGAATTATCGCCGGGAGTGCCAAAGGTAAAAAATTAATTACTACCCCCGGATTTACTATAAGACCACTCTTAAGCAGGATTAAAAAATCTCTATTTGATATTCTAAGACCTGAAATAGATAATTCAGTTTTCCTTGATCTTTATGCAGGCACAGGAAACGTAGGAATTGAGGCATTATCAAGAGGGGCAAAAAAAGCTGTATTTGTAGAAAATTCCCGCCAATGTGTAGAAATGATAGAAAAAAACCTCATCAACTGTGGTTTTAGCAAAAAAGCTGAGGTATTATCTGCTGATATCACCACTAAATTACCAAAATTTAACAGAAAATTTGACATAATATTTATAGGTCCCCCTTATAAATTAAACCTTACAACAAAAACCATTGAAATAATCGATGAAAACAACCTGCTCAGTAATAACGGATGGATAATATCACAACATCATATTAAGGAACCGGTAGCAGAGGAAATTGGGAAATTCATAATGTTAAGACAAAAAAAATATGGCGATACCATGTTAACTTTTTTTAAGAAGAGAGGAAAAAATTGAACAGGAAAACAATATGTATAATGACTAATATGAAAAGACCAAAATCGGCAGCAGTAAGTTCCAGATTAATCAAATGGTTTAAAAAAAGAAAGGTAAATGTTATTGTTAATGAAAAAGACCCTAAAATCCTTAAGAGTTGCAATCTGTTTATAGGCCTGGGCGGGGACGGCACTATACTAAAGGTTGCCCGCATGGCAGCTCCTTTATCAAAACCGGTACTAGGTGTCAATCTGGGCGGGTTAGGATTCTTAGCAGAAACAGACCCGCACCAGATGTATAAAACCATTGATGAAATCCTAAGCAATAAGTATAAAACACAAAATAGAATTCTCCTGGAGGCAAGGGTATCAAGAAATAATAAAGTTATCGGGGCTTTTATTGCCTTAAATGACGTAGTAATAAAGAACGGGGCAACTGCCCGGGTTATTAACTTAGATATGGAAGTAGATAAGCAATATGTTGCTACCTACCTAGGGGACGGATTAATCATTTCTACGCCAACTGGCTCCACAGCTTATTCTTTAGCTGCAAGCGGCCCCATAATATACCCGGATCTGCCTGTAGTCGTAATATCAGCTATCTGTCCTCATACCCTTACACTCAGACCTTTAATAATTTCAGATAAAAGCAGGGTAAAAATCAAGGTAAAATCGAACCACAATGAAGTGATATTGACCCTTGACGGTCAGAATAACCTGCCTTTAAAGATAGATGATACAGTAGAAATTAAAAAAGCTCCATATAAGTTAAAATTAATAACGGCCCCTGGCAAAAATTATTATGAGGTATTACAGACCAAGTTAAAATGGGGGAAAAGGTGACCAATACTCTTCTTTTAATAATTATTGCTGCTTTAACATCATTGGTTATTATCCTATTAGTTAAATATAAAGGCAAACAGATACCAAAAGAGGGCCAGGGATTACTGATGCTTCAAAACCAGCTAGGACAGACAACAGAACAGTTAAACCAGCGTTTAGGACAGATGTCCGATAACTTAAATACCTTAACTACACAGGTACATACAACACTGCAGACGACTAATAAAGATATAGGTGTCAGGTTAGACAATACCGCCAATATAATGGGGGATATCAAGAAAACCCTGGGACAGTTAGATGAAGCAAATAAAAGGATCTTTGAGGTCGGAAAAGATATATCAAGCCTGCAGGACCTCTTAAAAGCCCCGACATTTAGAGGAGAAATAGGGGAGTTTCTATTAGCTAATCTCCTGTCTCAGATTCTGCCTCCCGGTTATTTTACCATTAAACATACATTTAAGAACGGGGAGATAATAGATGCTGTCATCAAGATAGGTGATGAACTGGTTCCGGTAGATTCCAAGTTTCCTTTAGAGAATTTCAAAAAGATGATAGATGCAGATGAGGATGAATCCAAAAAGATAAAAAAAGAGTTTGCACGTAACGTAAAAAAGCATATTGATGATATAAGCAAAAAATATATACTACCTGATGAGGGAACATACGATTTTGCTCTTATGTATATTCCCGCAGAAAACGTATATTACGAGACCATAATTAAAGATAAGTCTGTTGATGAGGAAAAAAGTATATGTGCATATGCATTATCTAAGAAGGTCATACCTGTCTCACCCAACAGCTTCTATGCCTACCTGCAGGTAATTCTTCTTGGATTAAATGGTCTGACCATTGAGAAGAGTGCAAAGGAGATAATAGCTAATTTAGGAACCCTCCAGATAGACTTAAAAAAATTCACGGATGATTTTGACGTATTAGGAAAACACATATCTAACACCAAAAACAAATATGAGGATGCAGAACGAAGATTGATCAGATTCAGCGATAAGCTGGTTGATACAACCAAAATAAAGGTATTAAAGAAGACTAAAGAAATTGATGAACTAACTCAATAAAAGCCCTTGACAATAAACTTTTTTTATGCTAAATTTATAATATAAGTTTAAATTGGCACTGCAAATGTGAGATTAAGCTTATACATGAGCATAGTCTCATATTTTTTTTGGATTTAGCTTACGATTGTATATGGATATATATTTATTTATATAAATATATAAAAATACAAAGGAGAAGCAGTATCATGAACAGAAAAAATTCACTTAAATTTAAACTAGCAATAAGCTTAATCTTGATATTTTTAGGATTTGCAGGTTTTGTTAATGCAGACGATACAGGTACTCCCCCATCTCTTTCACCGACTAAATCCCCACTTTCTGGTTCTAATCCAAGTTCTACATCATCCAGTGATACTTTCCTATTTAGTGGTTCCTTTATTCATAATGTCCCGATAGAAGTGGCTCCAGGAACAAACGGCATGCAGCCCGAATTAAACTTAATATATAACTCCAGCGCAGGAAACGGCTGGTTGGGAGTCGGATTTGATTTAGGCTTGGGAGTTATACAGCGCAGTGTAAAAGAAGGTGCTCCTAATTATGATGATACAGATACTTTTACTTTTTCGTTAAAAGGAATGGGGCAAGAGTTACTACCTATAGGCAATGGAGAATATCGTGCAAAAATAGAATCTCATTTTATTAAGTTCTATTTTGAGAGTAATACGTGGTATGCCTGGGATAAAAGTGGAACAAAATATGTATTTGGTTCAAGTGAGGCTTCTCGAATAGTAAATCCAGATAACACTTCACAAATATATTCCTGGTCATTGGATAGAGTAATTGATACAAACAATAATTATATGATAATCTCTTATGAGAAAGACCAAAGCCAGATATATCTTGACAGAATAGAATATACTGGAAATTCAGGTACAGGACTTTCTCCTCAACGTTTGGTCCAATTTAATTTAGATCCCGCTCCTCGCAATGATATTATCATAAATTATCGCACTGGTTTTAGAATAGTCACTGCTAAAAGATTAAAATCCATAGAAGTTAAAGTTGGTGCCTCTTTAGTTAGAAAGTATGAAGTAAATTATACAGAGAGTCCTGATTCTGAAAGATCTTTAGTTACCACAATAAAACAATATGGTAGTGATGGAATTTCCAGTCTTCCTGATATAAATTTGACTTATAACGATACAGAATCAGCATTTACACATATTCCTGGTGATGGAGCCAACTTAGGAGATTTTGTTGGTGGAGAGAAGTCAAGAACAGTTACTGTTGATTTTAATGGAGATGGGATAAATGATATTTTGGGTTATTATGATAGTGATGGCTGGGATTTAAGATTAGGAGCAACTAATGGTGTTTTTAGTGGAAGTCCAGGACTAGGCAGTGGATTAGGAACCCTTGGTGTACAAGAACGTAACATTGCTGCAGGAGGAAACATTTATAATATACTCGTCGGAGATTTTAATGGAGACGGAATAAGTGATTTTTTAGGATATGTTTATACTCAAGGTTTAGGTTTTGTTGGTCCCTGGATATTGAGACTTGGTACAGAGACAGGAGTTTTTAGTGAAGATACTGGTTATAACTGCGGTTTGTGGAATTTTGCTGAAGGAGACCGTTCAAAAATACTCACCGGAGATTTTAACGGTGATGGAGTCATGGATGTTTTAGGTTATTCAGACACAGATGGATGGTCATTAAGGCTTGGAACACGACATGGAATTTTTACGATTGGTCCTGGGACAAGTTGTAATTTAGGTCATTTAGGTAACGGAGATGCCTATTCAATGAGGGCTGCTGATTTTAACGGTGACGGCATAACGGATGTACTGGCTCTTGGAAGTTGGGATTTGAGATTAGGAACAAAAGATGGGATATTCAGTGAGGAGCCAGGTACAGGATCTAATTTGAATTTTTTCAGTACTATAAAAGTAATAATAGGAGATTTCAATGGCGATGGAGTAAATGATATTTTGAATTGGGAAGTTATACCTTCAGGTCCTTCCACAACTTCAAAGTGGGTATTACAATTTGGCACAACCACAGGGATTTTCAGTGACGAACCTGGTGACGACTGTGGTTTAGAAACATTTGCTGATGGAAAAATATTTACAGGAGATTTCAATGGTGATGGCATAAAAGATATATCAGGATGGCAAGAGAACCCTTCATATCATGGAAGTTGGATCTTACGATTGGGAAGAGCATCTGGTATTTTCAGTGATGATCGCGATGTTGGAACTGTTTTAGGATTCGTAAGGAATCCAATGTTATTCAATGATTTTAATGGTGATGGCATAACTGATGCTTTAGTGTACAGCATAGAGTTTGCAGGTTGGCATTTAAAAACCAGTACCTACTCGTACAGGCTCCTAGAGAAAGTTACCAATATATTAGGAGGAACTACGGAGATAAACTATACAAGTTCCCCCCAATTTTCCAATCGCAGATTACCTTTTGCTGTACAGGTGGTTAAATCAATAACTCACAATAACGGCATGGGGAATTCAATTACCACTACCTATAATTATGCAAATGGCTATTATGATTTTGAGACCAAAGAGTTTCTTGGATTTAACAAAGTTACTCAAACGGATAGTGAAGGCAATGATACGGCGAGTTATTTTAAGCAGGATGAAGACCGCTATAATGATGGAATTACC
>DAOVJB010000194.1 GCA_030673425.1 Elusimicrobiota bacterium
CTGATTACCGATAATTGAACCTCTGCGTTCAGGAGGTTATAATCATACAATGAGTTCTCTTTTTCGGCCAAGGCTGACATAGCTTCATTTTCACTCAAACTATCTTCATAAATATTAACGATTTGGCGACTTAAAAGCACACTATAAAAATTCCTGGTGACTTCTAAGATGATTCTCCTTTTTACCGCCTTGTAATCAGACTCGACCTCCTGCAGGTTCAAACGCGCTTCTTTACTGATGCTTGACAAATACCCGCCTGTATATAAAAACTGCTTCAAAGACAAGTGCGTGGTATAATATTCACTGATTCCTATATCGAGAGTAGTCCCTCCTAACATTGGGGAGAGAGCCATAGGAGTGGTTACCTTCAAGTTAGTATAAGCTCCGCTGAAAATAACCTTTGGGTATCTTTGAGACCTGGCCAGCTTCATCTTGGAATTAGCAATGTTTTCTTCCTCGGCAACAATTAAAAGTTCCTGATTATTACTTGTAGCTAACTTAATGCTTTCTGATAAGGTAAGCACCCTCTCCGGTTTTTCCTGCGCCCAGGATAAAGAAGGAACAAAGGAGGTAAAAGAAATCCCCAAGGAAAAAAAGAGTATTATGAAAACCTTAAATAGAGTTATTGATTGCTTTGGCAAATTAGTAAACTTAAACATTAAAATCCCTGTTCTTTTTTTTCTTTTTTAATTACATTCACAAGTTCCTTGGGAGAAGTTCCCCCAAGAGATTGCTTATTTGCTACACAGTTTTCCATCTTTAATTTCTGGAAGATATCAGAGCTGAACTTCCCGGAGAACTTTTTAAGCTCGCCTAAACTCAATTCTTCTATTCTTCTGTTAGTCTTCAGACAATATTTTACAATACCACCTGTAATACCATGTGCCTGACGAAAAGGAACTCCTTTTATAACCAAATAATTACTTACATCAGTAGCAGCCAGGAACCCGCTCTTGATAACCTGAGATATATGGTCTTTGTTTACCTTGAGACTCTTTAACAAATTAGGCAATATTCTTAAAACAGCTCCTGTTATATCTACAGTATCAAACAGGCATTTCTTGTCCTCCTGCATATCACGATTATATGACAAAGGCAGACCTTTCATAACCGTAAGCATAGCCATTAAATTACCATAAACCTGCCCTGTTTTTGCTCTGATCAACTCTGCTACATCAGGATTTTTCTTCTGCGGCATAATACTTGAACCTGTACAGAACGCATCATCCAACTCAATAAAGCTGAATTCTTCGCTGCTCCACAGGATAAGTTCTTCGCTCAGTCTTGACAGATGCATTGCAAGAATCGATGCAATACCTAAAAATTCAATAACAAAATCCCTGTCACTCACCGTGTCTATACTGTTTGCGCTAACCCTCTGAAACCCGAGAAGCTTCGCAACATACCTCCTGTCTATCGGCAGTTCTGTCCCTGCAAGTGCACCTGCACCTAACGGCAGCACGTTCACTCTCGTCAAACATTCATTCATCCTTTCACAATCCCTTTTTAACATAAAATAGTAAGCCATCAAATGATGAGAGAGAGCAACAGGCTGTCCATGCTGAAGGTGAGTAAATCCGGGTATTATGATATTAATATACTTCTGGGCTAATTCTATAATAACCTTCTGGAGGTTTTTAATTAATTTCAAAAGCGAGATTATCTCATCGCGCAGGTATAACCTCATATCTAAAGAGACCTGGTCGTTCCTGGAACGGGCTGTATGTAACTTCTCCCCTGCTGAACCGATTTTATTAATCAGCCTTTTCTCAATAGCCATATGAATATCTTCATCAAAGGTGTAGAATTTTATCTTTTTTGTTTGAATTTCTCTAAGTATCAACTTCAATCCGTTTATAATCCTGGTTGCATCTCTGGAGTTAATAATCTTACACTTGTCAAGCATCCTGACATGGGCGATGCTACCTTGTATATCATATTTATAGAGCCTTTTATCCAGATGAATAGAAGAAGTAAAATCAATCACTTCCTTATTTACTGCTTTGGTAAATCTTGAATCCCACAGTTGTTTCATTTTTACCCTCCTTTCATCTGCGTTTTTTATCTATACCGGCTTTAACCTTAAGAGGCAATCCCCATAGATCAATAAAACCTTTGGCCGCCTTATGGTCAAATGTATCAGCAGTGGTATATGTAGCAAGATTCTCGCTATATAGAGAATACGGAGATTTTCGTCCTACTATGATACAGTTCCCTTTATATAGTTTTAATCTAACAGTCCCTGTAATCTTATGTTGTGTCTGTTTAATAAAACCATCAAAAGCCATCTTTAACGGGGAAAGCCATAATCCGTTATAAACAAGTTGTGCATAGCGGCTGCTTATCAACTCTTTATAATAAATGGTCTCCCTATCAAGTATTAAACTTTCAAGTTCCCGATGAGCCAGATAGAGTATCGTTGCCGCCGGTGCCTCGTAAATTTCTCTTGACTTAATTCCGACCAGCCGATCCTCTATTAAATCTGTCCGTCCTACTCCGTTTATTCCTCCGATTTTGTTCAGTTTTTCAATTAACTCTACCGGACCATAAGCTTTGCCGTTTATTTTCTTAGGTATTCCCGCTTCAAAATATACCTCTATATACATAGCTTTAGCGGGGGCTTTCTCAGGAGCAGTTGTAATCTGGTATGCATTCGGCGGCGGTTCGCACCATGGGTTCTCTAATACTCC
>DAOVJB010000063.1 GCA_030673425.1 Elusimicrobiota bacterium
ATAAAACCAACAGACTCAGGCTTAGAATAATAAATTTTCTTATAGTTGTTCTATTTTTCATTTTTATATCATCTCTCCCTTCTTAAAGAGATTTCGAAATTTTTTCAGAAATCCCTCAAAAATTACTTCACCTTAATTCCTCTCTGGCTAATTTCATCTGCTTATTAGTTTTGTCGTCAGCTTTCTTTACAGCCTTATTAAAATCATCACCTTTCAAAATAATCTCATTCAAAGCATCATTTAAGTACTGATAACTTTCATCTCCGCCAATTACAAACCGAGGAGATTTTGAAGCCTCTAATTGAGCTTTCAGTATCCTGGCATAATTTCTCTCCAGCCCAAGTATATTCCAAGCCTTTATATTTGGCGATAACATGACCCCTCCGGCTTTTTCCATTATCGTGTCAAAAATCTTCTTTTGAGCTTTAGCACTGGTCAAATAGGCCAAAAACTGCATAGCTTCTTTCTTATGCTTAGAGGCAGTAAAGATTCCCATATTTCTGCCACCAATAAGGCCACCATGACTAACTGGTCCTTTAGGAAGCATACAGACCACCCATGTACCTGTAATCTCAGGTGCCTGACTAAGTAATGTAGGTCCTATCCAGTCACCATCTATTATTATCGGAGTATCACCAGTTACAAAACCTGTAAAAGCATCTAAAACTGCATAAGGCATACCATATTTAGTGTAAAGATCAGTAAAGAATTTTAACCCCTGAAGTGCTTCAGGCGACGTCAAAGTTGATTTTGTCCCGTCAGCATTGTAAGGAGAGCCACCTGCCTGCCAGATAAAAGGATATGCCCCCAGCCATTCTTTATTTCCCCAGCCAATAACAAGGTCCTTATCAGCTGCTTTAAGTTTAGGAATTAAAGCTGTCAAATCTTCCCAGGTAGCAGGTACAGAAAGTCCTAATTCATTAAATATGTCCAATCTTACATACATCAGTAATGTAGTCATATCATAACGAAGTCCATAAATCTGACCTTTATATTCACTCACAGCTCCTGGAAAAGTACTATCTACAATTTTTTTAGTCTCCTTAGGGAATTCTTTTGTTAAATCAATCATTCCACCTTTAAGACCAAAAAAAGTCGGCCACGTAGAGCCCATAGTTCCGATATCAGGCGTAACCCTGGCAGCAATCGCGGTTAAGAATTTTGTTCGTGATTCCTGCCAGCTAAAGACTTGTACTTTTACCTTAATACCTGTCTTTTGGGTAAATTCTTCAGCTACAGATCCAATAGCATCAGCTTCGTCCTGACTTCCAGTATGCCAGAAAGCAATTTCTACAGCATATGCCACAACATTAGACATCATTATCACTAAGAAACCTATAATTATACTCAAAAACAATTTTTTAATATGCGATCTCAATTATATTCCCCTCCTTTCAATAATTGTTTGAGACTTTCTCATCTTTGCAGAAAAAATCTTTTATAAGCTGAGATAAATAAAAGTTTACTAATAATTTTTCTACCTCTACAAATATGAGAAAGAACTAAGTTATTTTAATTACTTTAATTACACGCTGGCTTCACTCATAAATTTTAATTTCCCATAAAGAGAAACCCCATCCTGTAGCCCTTTTTATTAAATCTAACTTAACATACCTGGCATCTGTAGGTGGAAAATCAATCCTTTTCTTTCCCGGCCTGCCTCCACCACTATATACCTCTGTCCAGTTAGCATTATCTACAGAAACAAGAACCTTGAGTTTACGGGGACAGGCTACCTCCCAATCAAGTATAATAGCCTTAATTTTCTTGGTAGCACCTAAATCAAGAAGAAGCCATTCTCCATCTGCATAAGCAGTAGACCATCTGCTTCCACCTATGCCGTCTATTGTCATCTCAGGCCCTGGTCCTTTTCCTGCCTCTCCTGTTGCAAGAGAACTCCTGGAAGAGGCGGTGGCTTTAGCTGCTTTTAAGGGTTCCCCTAAACCATCAAAAATAGTTTTCTTCTTAGGAGGAGCCCCTGGTCCTGTTGGCTCAGGAGCTAATATAGAATCCCCCATGACCGCATACTCTTGTGTTTCACAAGCTGACAAAAACATTGATAAAACCAACAGATTCAGACTCAGAATAATAAATTTTGTTATAACTGTTTTTTTTCTCATTCCTATTCTTCCCCCCTTTTTCCATAAATTTTCCTTGAGCAATTTATGTTCCTCCCTCCCTTCTCTTATAAATTCTTCATATTATGCCTTTAGTCTATATACAGCTCTGAACGTACAAACTTCATCTGAGCATTAGTTTTCGAATCAGCTTTCTGAATAGCCTTATTAACATCTACACCTTTTAAGATGATTTCATTTAATGCATCGTTAATATACTGATAACTTTCATCTCCGCCGACAACAAAACGAGGAGCATAAGAAACCTCAATCTGCTTTCTGAGCACTTGAGCATAATCTTTCTCTAATCCGATAATATCCCACGCTTTCATATTCGGGGATAGCAAAAGACCTCCTGCTTTCTCCCTCAATATATCAAAGATTCTTTTTTGCACTTGGGGGGTAGACAAATAAACTAAAAATTGCATCGCCTCTTTTTTATGTTTAGAAGCACAAAAAATTCCTACGTTTCTACCACCGATAAATCCTGCACCGCCAGCCGGCCCTTTAGGAAGAACAGCCACAGTCCATTTCCCTTTTAATTCCGGAGACTGAGTTTCAATCGTAGGACCAATCCAGTCACCATCTAAAATTATAGGATAAAGTCCTGTTGCAAAACCAGTATAAGTATCCAATACCGCATGCGGTACACCATGTTTGGTATAAAGCTCAGTAAAAAACTTTAACCCTTTCAATGTCTTAGAAGAGGTTAAATTTGACTTTGTTCCTTTAGAATTATATGGATCACCACCAGCCTGCCAGATAAAAGGAAATGCACCTATCCACTCTTTATTCCCCCAGCCAATAGCAAAGTCTTTACCAGCTGCTTTAAGTTTAGGAATTAAAGCCGTCAATTCTTCCCAGGTAGTAGGGATAGAAAGACCTAACTCCTTAAATATATCCTCTCTCACATATAATAATAATGTAGTCATATCATAACGAAGGCCATAAACTGCACCCTTATATTGAGCAGAGGCTAAAGCACCTGGAAAGGTATCGGCTAAAATCTTCTTAGTCTCCTGCGGAAATTCCTTCATTAAATCAACCATACCCCCTTTGAGCCCGAAATAAGTAGGCCAGGTAGAACCCATGGTTCCAATATCTGGAGTAAGCCTTGCCGCAATAGAAACTAAAAATTTTGTCCGTGATTCTTGCCAGCTAAAAACTTGCCCCTTTACTTCTATACCGGTTTGTTTAGTAAAATCTTTGGCCACTATACTTATCGCATCAATCTCATCCTGAGTACCAGTGTGCCAAAAACTAATCCTTACGGCCTCAATTGTAGTAGAGGACAAAAAAACTAAACAAATACTTAATGTAAGAATCGTCAGCTGTTTTTTAATATTAATACTCATCATCTCCCCTTTATTTTTTATTTTATGGTTTTATATTTTTATTCTTTCATTCCAGTAAAAGCTATACCTTTAATAAACATTCTCTGGAACATAAGGAATAAAATCACTATTGGCATAGTAGCTAATGTTGCCCCGGCCATAAGAGAAATTATCCTTGAACCATAAGTTTCCGCATTCATTACTGCTAAAGCTAAAGGCAATGTCCTCAGTTCATTTCTATTCATAATAATAATAAGCGGCCAGACGAACATATTCCACATATGCAAAAACTCAAAAATCCCTAAGGTAGCAAGAGCCGGCCTGATTTCAGGAAGTATAATTAAACGATAGATTCTAAAATGACCGCATCCATCTATTCTTGCTGCGTCTATTAAATCATTAGGAATACCTCTTATTAACTGACGCATCAAGAAAACACCAAATACTCCTGCAATATAAGGGATTATTAATGCCCAATAGGTATCAAGCCATCCCAGGTTCTTAGCGATTAAATAACCAGGAATAAGATTAACCTGCCATGGAACCATCATCGAGGCAAGAAGAAAAGCAAAAATAAAATTCTGAAAAGGAAATTTATGTTTAGCAAAAGCATACCCAGCCAGAGAACAAAAGAAAAGGTTACAAATCGTAACTACTCCCGCAATAAAAATACTATTGAACATATACCTTCCAAAAGGCACTAACTTAAATAAATCTTTATATCCTTCTATAGTGGGCTCCCTTAACCAGAATTTAGGAGGATATTTAAGAATATCTTTAGCCTGACTAAATGAAGACCTGACCATCCAGTAAAAAGGCATAAGCATAGTAATAGATACTACAAATAGAAGTAGATATAATACTATTTTAGATACAGTTCTGAACCATTTCAATCTTCAATACTCCTTCTAATCCTTTGGTTTCAACAGTGTAAAATTAATAATGGTGATAGTAAAAATAACCGCAAATAAAACATAAGCTACTGCCGAGGCATAACCCATTCGTAGCCTTTCAAAACCCTGCTCATAAAGATGAGCCACTACAACTAAACCCGCGTTAAGAGGCCCTCCTATAGACTCTATACTGCGGACCATAATATACATCTGTTCAAATACCTGAAAGCCATTGATTATTGACCAGACCACTATAAATAATGTCGTCGGTCTTAAAAGGGGCAATGTAATATGCCAGAATCTTTTAAATGCATTAGCCCCATCAATTTCCGCAGCTTCATACAATGAATTAGAAATTCCCTGTAACCCTGCCAGAAATATTACCATCCCATAACCAATCCCACCCCAGATTGCCATCATCATTACTGAAGGTAATATAAGGTTTAATTCGCCCAGCCAGTTCAGTGGTTTTATCTTAGCAAAACTCAAAAAATAATTTAATAAACCATATTTATTAGGAGAATATATCCATCGCCAGACAACAGATATAGCAATCGCTGAGGTTACTGACGGAAGAAAATAAACCGTGCGGAAAAAATTCCTAAATCTTATTTTCTGGTCCAACAGAACTGCCAAACTTAGAGATAGAGTAACACCAATGGAAACAGTTACTCCTGTATAAATAGCTGTGTTTTTCATTGCCACCCAGAAAACAGGATTGGTAAAAACTGTTTTGAAATTTTTTAGGCCGACAAATTTAGGCGGATTAAAAATATCATACCTGCAGAAACTCAAACCTAAGGAGGTAATAAAAGGAATTACCCACCACCAGATAAAAATTATTAGTATCGGAGCGATAAATAAATATGATAACCAGCTTGATAATATCCTTTTATAAAGAGGTCTTTTCTTAAAAAGATGTTTATATTTCTGTTGCTCAGAAACTTTAATCTTACCCAATATTTTTTACCTCATTTATCGCTCACCCGCCAAGAATTAACATATTTAAGCGGATTCGCTCTTCATACACAAGGTTCAAGTTATATATTGTTTACTTCATACCTAATTCTTCTCGCGCAATTTTCATCCGCTGATTAGTTTTCTCATCAGCCTTTTTCATAGCCTTATTAAAATCATCACCCTTTAAGACAACCTCTTCTAAAGCAAAATTCAAGTACCTATAACTTTCATCTCCGCCGACTTGAAATGTAGGAGCTTTTGAATTTATTAACTGCTTTTTCATCACCCTGGCAAGAGTTGGTTCAAGATTAATAATACTCCAGGTCTTCGTATTTGCCGATAACATAACTGCTCCTGCCTTGTCTACTAACATACTAAAGAGCTTTGCTTGAACTTTAGCACCTGTTAGATACTCTATGAACTGCATAGCTTCTTTCTTATGTTTAGAGCGGGTAAAAATTCCCATACCTCTCCCGCCAATAAATCCGGTATTACCGGCTGGTCCCTTAGGAAAAGGTGCTACTGCCCATTTGCCTGCAAGCTCAGGTGATTGAATAGTAACCCTGGTGCCAATCCAGTCACCATCTATTATTACTGGATACTCACCGGTTATAAAGCCTGTAAGAACATCTATCCTTCCATGAGGAACCCCATACTTCTTATACATATCTGTAAAGAATTTTAATCCCTTAAGTGCTTCAGGTGAACTCAAATTGGATCCTTTCCCGTCAGCCGTATAAATAGTCCCGCCTGCCTGCCAGATATAAGGCAATGCACCTATCCATTCTTTATTTCCCCAACCCATAGCAAAGCTTTTACCAACTGATTGAAGTTTAGAAAGTACAACTGTGAATTCTTCCCAGGTACCAGGCACAGAAAGGCCTAACTCCTTAAATATGTCTAATCTTACAAACATGAGCATAATATTTATATCGTAACGAACTCCATAAATATTTCCTTCATACATACACGGAGGCATAGCCCCTGGAAAAGTCTTATCTACAATTCTTTTAGTCTCTTTAGGAAATTCCTTTGATAAATTAATCATTCCTCCTTTAAGACCAAAAAAAGTAGGCCAGGTAGAACCCATGGTGCCAATATCAGGTGTAACTCCAGCAGCAATGGCGGTCAAGAATTTTGTTCGGGATTGTGGCCAGCTAAAGACAGATACTTTTACCGTAATATCTGTCTTTTTAGTAAAATCTTTAGCTACCTCTCCGATAGCATCGGCTTCATCCTCGGTACCAGTGTGCCAGAAATTAAGTTCCACAGCATCGGCTATAATAGTAGACATCATCATCATTACGAGACCCACAATTATAGCCACGGATAACTTTTTAATATCCCACCTCATTTATATCTACCTCCTTTCCTTTTTCTCAAGAGAAAGGCAGGCTATCTCTTACCTCGCTTTAGTTAATCACTTGATAATTGACAACCTGCCTTTTTATTAATATAGAGTTATAGAGTTACTTAGAAACTCGTTTCTACTTTTATTCTGATTTCATCTTCCATTTGCTTTATACTTTCCTCTGTCACTCCATAATAGGTATAAAGGTCACCAGGATAAGCGGTCTTATGAGCCTGAACAATTATATTAACTCCGTCAAGATGGAATCCGACTCTTCCGGTAATTCTTGTGAATACGTTATCAGTAGCGATTTTTGCCTTATAACCGGCAGCGTCTTCACCCTTTGGCTTATTCATAACGATTTCGGTATCTTTGCTGACACTTAAGTCGCTATCACCCCAGTCATACCTTAAACCAGCAGTGACCTTCTCACTAATTTTATACTCCATATCTA
>DAOVJB010000119.1 GCA_030673425.1 Elusimicrobiota bacterium
TATCATTTTTTCAAATTTATCAATCAAAATTGTTGCATAATCTCATAAACTAGGGTAAAATATATAAGATATCATTAATAATCGAAGGAGTTAAGCTTGCGTAAATCAGGTATAATTATATTATTCGGCTTGGTATTTTTTTGTTTTTTTATTCCTGAGATAAGTTTTGGTACAGGAGATAAAGATTTATCAAGGTTTTCCCTTATTAATCGACAAAGATATGACGAAGTATTTACCCTGCCTGAGAAAGAAAAACCCGCTGATTTTGAAGCCTTTCTAGAAGATTTCGAACCTTTTACTTTTGACCAGCAGATATGGACTAAAATAGTCGAAGATAGAGAACAAAAACTGATACCCCCGATCCCCATCTTGTCTCCAAAGAAGGAAGGCATCGGGGTTGCCCTTCCTTATGAGTCAAGGCTTTCCATTTCAGGGCAGAAAGAGATAGCACTGAAGTATGAATATACCAAGTATGCTCATGATGAGAGTGAGCGTACGGAAACCCCCAAGACAGAAGGGGGTAGTTTTGATATTGAGCAGAAGCTGCGGGCCCAAATTAAGGGGCAGGTAGGCAGAAAGATAACTGTAAATGTAGATTATGACGATACTAAAGTAGACAAGAGAGATATTTCAGTAGTTTACAAAGGCGACCCTGAAGAGGTGGTGCAAGAAGCGGCTTTCGGTGATATAGATTTATCCTTGCCTGCTACAGAGTTTGTTGCTTATAACAAAAAATTATTTGGTGCCAAGCTGGATGCGAAATACAAAAGATTCAGGTTTATGGCTATAGGAAGCAGAATAAAGGGATTATCTGATTACAAGGATTTTAAGGGAAGAACCACGTTCCAGAAGAAAGACATTTATGATACAAATTACGTAAAAAGAAAATATTATAAACTATACTTTGATACTGCGCATTTACCGGTAACCAATGGAACCGAGAAAATCTATGTTGACGATAAGGATATAAGCAATAATACACTTGATACAACAAGGATGACTGTCTATGATTATTCTGGCAGTACTACCACATATACCGGAGATTTTGACCTTCAGAATCCAGGTGAAGATTATACTATAGATTATGATAAGGGTATAATCACTTTTTCTAAAAACATGGGCTCAAATTATGTAATTGCAGTGGCCTATAAATATGACGGTGGAGAAGTCGGGTATAGTGATGATCTCAAGATGATAAAGGATGAGAATGAATCTATAGATCATTCACTCAAAAATTATTATAACCTGGGTCAGACTAAGATTTTAAGCAAGGGATTATTGATTAAAATACAGGATTTAAACAGAGACACATTAACCGAGAAGATCCTATATGAGAATGAAACCAATATAAGTCAAAGTACCGGTTATGAAATTGATGATCTTGACCTGGATTTAGGAGTATTAAAGTTCAAAGATGAAACTCCGTTTCCTGGCGAGGTATATCAAACAAGCCCTATTCACCGTTATTTTATTTATGTTGAGTATAAACATAGTGTTAATACCTATCGTTTAGGAAGAATTGATATTATAAGAGGGAGCGAAGAAGTCAAGGTAGACGGTCAAAAACTACAGAGGGATGTTGATTATTTAATCGATTATGATATAGGTCAGATTATTTTTCTTAAGGAAGATTTAATTAAAGAAGATTCAAACATCAGGGTTGACTTTGAGTATATGCCTTTCGGCGGACAGCTTCAGCAGACCCTGGTAGGAGCAAGAGGAGAATTAAGTCCTTATCATAACTGGTCTATTGGTTCAACCGTTATGTATAACTGGAATGCTCCAGGCAGTTATGTCCCTGATGTTAAAGGGGCTCCTGAGAGTATAGTAATATTGGAAGCCGATACTAAATATAAATTTGAACCGGAAGATTTTCCTATTAAAGGTGAGATAGCCGGAGAGATTGCTCATAGTATGCGTAATATGAATACATATGGTAAGGCTATGATAGATAATATGGAAGGAATCAAAATAGAAGATAGTATGCCTACGAATAAGAAGTTGTGGCTGCCGGCTAGTAACCCGGGTGAATCGGCAGATAAGAGACAGCATTTAGAACCGGATAATGAAGATGTTGATATTGAAGAGATTAATCCGAACTCTATTGATGAAGGAACACAACAAGTTCTTGTCTTAAATTACGACTTACCGGATGCTGATTCATGGTCAGCTATTACTTATCCTATTTCTAGAACAGGAGCTGATTATTCCAAGAGGGAATTTTTGGAACTGGAAATTTATGGTACTGATGCAGATGAAGAATTACATATTGATTTAGGCAGGGTTAGTGAAGATATTAATAACAACGGGAAGATTGATACAGAAGATGATAACTTGAACAATGAGCTTGATGTAGGAGAGGATGTTGGTATCGATTTAAGCAAGGATAGATACGATGATCCAACAAATCTTCCGTCTGATTATGGTGCAGATAACGGTCGTCTTGATACAGAAGATTTAGATAGAGATGACAATCTTGATTCGGAAGGGTTTGTTGAGTCCTATTCTGATCTGATAGATACGGATGGTACTTCTCATGCTACTATAGACTGGATTGGATGGAAAAAAATTCGTATTCCACTGGGTGTAACCTCAAGCAATGAGACTGAATGGGAGAATATTAAACATATCCGCCTGTGGTTAAAACGCGGAATATCTGCAACGGGAACTATTAAAATCGCCTCAATAAGTGTTGTAGGTAACAAGTGGGATGAAGGAATTGTTACTGGAACGGGGAGTCTTATTGTAAGAACGGTAAATAATGAAGATGATTCGGACTATGAGCCTTTAGATGACTCTCTTTATAACGATATCTACGGTGAAGATTTAGATGAGGATAATACCGTAGAACAGGCTTTATCTTTAGAGTACACTCTTAGTGATGCTGAAGAAGGTTACACTAAGAGGACGTTCTCCAGTGCCCAGGATTACAGAGACTACAAACAACTGAGATTTTTTATTCATGGTACCAATGCTAAGAATGCCACATTTGATTTTCGTATAGGGACACCATCAGCATACTTTCAGTTTCAAAGACAGGTTGACTGGACCGGATGGAAGTTGATCAATCTTAACTTAAATGACGTTAACAGTGATTATTTAGCTGATGAGATAACCTGTGATGATGGGACTGTTACTAAAGTCGGAAATCCATCATTGGGTAATGTTACTGAAATAAGGTTAGGCATAATCAATAATACAGGTGGCGATATCAGCGAAGGGAAAGTTTGGGTTAATGAAATACATCTTGCTGATGCCCAAAACAGAAAAGGATGGGCTAAAAGAATTCAATTTAACACAAGTTATAAAGATTGGGCATCTTTAGCTGGAAACTTTAGAACTCAAGACAGGAATTTTGAAACTATCGGGAAGAAAAGTGCGGGACAGGATAGTACCAGGTACAGCCTTGATCCTAAAATTACCTACCTTAAAAATTTACCTATTACAGCTCATTGGGATTGGGAAGAGGCAATTACACCGACAACAACCGGTACGGATCTGAGCAGTAGTGCTGAAGGCACAGTTATTGCCCAGAACAGAAGTATAGGAGCAGATTTTAACTATAAGAAATTACCTCGTTTTAATACCAAGGTTTCACAGTCTCTAAGAAATATAGAATTACAGAAAAGGAAAAATAGAACCGATACCTATTCAGGTACAGGAGATTACGGGATTCCGACAACATTTATTCTTTTTCCAAAGAAGGTAAAGGTTGGTTATACGCGGACCAATTCTTACATTAATTATGATGAAATAACCTCTAGTTATCAAAATTCACTGGAGACAATGGATAACTGGTCAGGGCAAATAGATTTCAGGCATTCCTGGGGCAAGAGAAAACAGATAAATAAATTTAGTCTGATCCCGTCTTACAAAATTAAAAGAGCGGAGTTACAAAAAGAACTTCAACCGGAGCGAAAAATAAAAAATCCTAAATATGCAGAACAGCAAGCGGGATTGAGAACCGATCTTAAGCTTTTCGGTTGGTTTAACCCACAGATGAATGCTAATATCACATCCAGAGCTGATTATAATACCCAGATCAGCTCTTATACCGTTATTTCTAAAAATATTAAAAGGGATAGTGCAATAGACGGCAAACTTCCTTTTTATGTTAAAGATATAGCTCCCAAATCTAAACTGCTTAAATCCTTACAAATTACACCTGAGTATAAAATGGAAAGAAAAGACAATTATGAAGGAATAAGACCTGACTTCTTTATGCTTGATAAACTGTGGGTTCGCGATAGGTTAAAAATTGAGCAGGATCCCAAGACTACTTATGCAAAGGATAACTTTAAGGCCCAACTGCGCTGGAAACCTTTGGAGTTTCTTGAACTAAAGAAAGGCTTAAGGCCTATAGGCACTTTGGATGCAAGAGTTAAATATAATAATATTGAAGAACACAGGGAGACCACAGGAACTCCTTCTGATACATTAACCACCATCTGGCCGGATTTAGAGTTCATTTTTAGTGATGTTGAATATTTTCCTCCTTTTTATAGGTTTATGCAGGGATCCAGATTTAGTGTCGGTTATTACAAAAAAGAGATTGATAAAAGAAGAATATCACTCACTAACAA
>DAOVJB010000112.1 GCA_030673425.1 Elusimicrobiota bacterium
AGAACTTAAAAAAGATGGCTTCTGAGAATGTCATAAAAATCGAGGAAAAGTCAGAATCAACCAAGAAGAGAATATATTCAACATTACTGATAGCCTTTATTCTTGTAGGAGTAGCTTCTGTAGGCGGGGGGATTTTTCTCTCACGTCTGGTGACTTTACCGATAGGAAAATTGGTAGATGATGCAAAGAGAATATCAGAAGGTGACCTTAATCATAAGATAGAAATAATAACGCAGGATGAGATAGCAGACTTAGCTTCTATTATTAATAAAATAAGTGAGGATTTAAACCACGCAAAGCAAGACGTTATAAAAGGCGAAAAAGAATTAGAGATTAAACTAACAAGGCAGACCAATGAACTGAAGGATAAGCAGGAAAAGATCATTGAATCAGAAAGAAGAGCAGCTGTTGAACAGCTGGCAAACGCGGTATCCAGTGGTCTAACAGTGCGTTTACGCAACCTGAGGACTTTGATTTACCAATTAAAAGGTAAAATACCCAAGGTCGATAAAATAGTAGTGCTTGAGGTTAAAAATGTATTGCACGGGATTGACCATATAGTCAGGATAACTGATAATATAAGAGCATATTTCAATCCCCCGGTTCTTAATTTGGAGCCGGCTGATATAAACAAAATGATTGAAGAAATATTATCTTTAAGCGAAGAAGAAGGGGTTTTGGAAAATATAAAGGTGGTTCGCAGATTAAATCCCGAGATTCCCAGGATTCCTTTAGATATTAAGAATATAAAACAAGTGTTTAATAATTTATTTACAAATGCTTATCAATCAATGCCTGAAGGGGGAGAGTTAATAATAGCCACTAACTCCGGGTCAGGGGAAATAGAAGTAAAAATCAGTGATTCGGGCACAGGTATAGTTGAGGAAAATTTAAGAAAAATATTTACATCTTTTTTCACCACTAGAAGTGAGGGGCTGGGATTAGGGTTAACTGTGGTGAGAGAGAATATCAAGAAACATCGTGGTACTATTGCTATACAAAGCACTGTTGGAAAAGGAACAACGTGTATTATTAAATTGCCTATATAGCAAAAATAAGAGTAAGAGGGTGAAGAATTAGTCATGAAAATTAATATTAAGAAAAAGAACAAATTGATCAATAAACTTGTGGGATTGTTTGTTTTAATAACTATTCCTATAATAGCAATAAGTATTAAATTGCTGATTACATCTAAAACATTTGATATGGGTCCTATTATCTATGTTTCATACAGTGTAATTATAGCGGTTATTATCGCTATATTTTTCATTAACCATAGTATCATAAGGCCACTTGAGGAATTACGCGACGGGGCTGAGAAGATAAAAGACGGTGATTTTGAACATAAGGTTATTGTCAGCTCTAATGATGAAATAGGAGACTTAACTAACTCATTTAATGAAATGACCGAAGACTTGAGAAGAAACATTATAGAGCTGAAGGAATATAACGATTCATTAAAAGAGAAATTAGAAAAAGCACATAATGAGTTAAAAAAGAGCCAGGAAAAACTGATTCATTTAGAGAAAATATCTACAATGAAACAGATTGTAACATCGGTTACACATGACCTTAAAGATCCTTTAACGGGAATTAAAACCGCTGCTTATTATTTAGGCGAGAAAATAAATAAAGATAACCCGGCTCTTACCAATATCATAAGAGACATTGAGACTGAAATCGAATATGCTGATAACATTGTTACCAATATCTTATCGATTGCCAAACCCTCTAACTCTGGTCTTAAGCCTACCAATATTAATGAGGTAGTAGAAAAGGCTATCGATGTTGTTAATTCCCAGGCGATATTACAGAAGATAAAATTAGTTAAATCGTTAAATCCTTCTATACCAGCAATGTTAGCAGATGACCAGCAACTTAAACAGGTAGTCATCAATCTCTTGTTGAATATTTTCCAGGGTATGTATGAAGGCGGGGAATTAACTATAACTACCAGTGAGAACGAAGGAAAAATTAAGCTTAAGATAGTTGATACCGGACAGAAGGATAGGATTCTTGAACCGGTTTTTGCCGCAAGAGATAAAGACAAAAATATGGATTTAATTATAGTGACTGAGGTAGCCAAGAATAAAAAATATATAGAATAAACAGTATGGGGATAATTAAATATGATGGAAAAAGAAGTTAACATATTATTAGTCGATGACGAACCAATTATCCGTGATACGATGACCTGTATTTTGCAAGACGAGGGATATCAGGTCGTTTCGGCTGCTACCGGGGCAGAGGCAATAGCCATCGGCAAAAATTCATTTTTCAATGTAGCTATCATAGATCTGAAACTGCCTGATATGAACGGTTTAGAGGTTTTACATGATATCAGAAAATATAATCCTCAGATATGTGCCCTGTTAATAACAGCTCACCCTACTACAGATACCCTTATAAGCGCTCTAAAAGCAGAAGCTTATGATTATATTAGAAAACCTTTTGATATAAATCATATTAAATTAGTTATTAAAAGAGGTGTTGAGAGGCAAAGGTTATTCATAGAAAATGAAAAGTTATTAAAAAATTTAACTAATGAAAAAAGGAAATTGGAAGCAATACTTCAAGTAAGTGAAATGATGAGTTCTATCCTCAATCTGGATAAACTGGTAAACTTTATCGTTGTTAAATCCATGAGTGTTTTAAATGCTAAAAGGGGCTCTATAATGCTTCTTGACGGCAGTGATAAACAATTATTTATTAAGGGTGCTAAGGGACTCAGTGATAATATAGTTAAACAGACACGGGTAAAGTTAGGAGAAAGAATCTCGGGATGGGTAGCTCAGGAAGGCAAACCCCTTTTAGTGGCCAATGTAGAACGTGATCTGCGCATTCAAAGAAAAAACAGACCACAGTATATTACCAAATCATTCCTTAGTGTTCCCTTAAAAATAGAAGATAAGGTAACAGGCGTTGTTAATCTTACCGATAAGTTAGCAACTTCTGAGGGTGTGTTTACAGAGGAAGATCTGAAGTTTCTCTCAATTATAGTCCAGCAGGGGGCCATAGCTATAGAAAATGCCAAGCTGTATAAAAAGGTAAGCTGGCTGGCTATTACAGATGCTTTAACCGAGCTTTTTAATCATAGATATTTCCAGGTGCGTTTGGCTGAGGAAATTAACCGTGCAAGACGTTATGTGCGTCCCTTATCTTTGATTATGTTAGATATTGATTATTTTAAGAATTATAATGATATCAACGGGCATCTCAGGGGTAATATACTACTGAGGACAATTGCCCAGATATTAAAGAATAATGCTCGAGGAGTAGATATATTGAGTAGATACGGCGGGGAAGAATTTGTTATAATCTTACCTGAAACGGACCTGGCGGATGCTCAGGCAGTGGCTGAGAAAATAAGAAAAGCGGTAGAAGATACTCCTTTTGAAGGAGAAGATAAACAGCCTGACGGAAAGATTACCATAAGCGGAGGGGTATCAGTATATCGTCAGAATATAAGTGAAGACCAGTTTATAAGCAGGGCTGATGAGGCATTGTACAAGGCTAAAAATCTTGGAAGAAATAGAATTTGTGTTTATGAGCAATAAAAATAATTGACTATAAGTTAATAGATTGGTATGATATATGATAAGTAGAACATTGGTTTTACTTATCATTTTTTATTTAAGGAGAAAGAAATGAAAAAATTAAAACTTGGTTTACCAAAAGGTAGCCTGCAGGAATCTACTCTGGGGTTATTCAAGAAAGCAGGGATTAAAATCTCTGTTGGGGAGAGGTCATATTTTCCTTCCTGTGATGATGAGGAATTAGAGATTATGATGGTGCGCGGTCAGGAGGTGGCCAAATATGTCCAAGACGGTGTCTTTGATGCTGGTTTAACCGGCTATGACTGGATAAAGGAGACTAAAGCAGATGTTGAACAGATTGCTGAGTTAATATATGCCAAGCAGGGTTATCGTCCGGTTAGATGGGTATTAGCTGTGAGCCAGGATTCAGCTGTTAAAAAACTAAAGGATTTAAGCGGAAAAAGAATTGCTACTGAATTAATTAATGTAGTAAAAAAGTATTTAGCAAAGAACAAAGTAAAAGCTAAAGTAGAATTCTCCTGGGGAGCAACAGAGGTCAAGCCTCCCAGACTTGCCGATGCTATCGTTGAGATCACGGAGACCGGAGCCTCTTTAGAGGCAAACAACCTGAGGATTGTGGAGACCATTCTGGAATCCACTCCCAGACTCATTATGAATAAGAAATCCTTTAAGGATTCCTGGAAGAGAAAGAAAGTGGAGAAACTTGCCCTTCTTTTGAAGGGGGCGATAAATGCCTTTGGCAAGGTGGGGCTCATGATGAATGTGAGGAAGAAAGACCTTAGGAAGATATTGAAGATCCTCCCCGCCCTTCAGAAACCTACCATCTCTCCCTTAAGCGACCCCAGATGGGTGGATATTACTACCATTATTGATGAGAAAGTGGTAAGAGATTTAATTCCTAAACTGAAGGAGGCCGGAGCAACCGGAATCGTGGAGTATCCACTGAATAAGATAATTCTATAAAAGTAGGAGAGTAGGGATGAGTAAAGGTGAGCAAGGGTTTTCCCTTGCTAACCCATGAACCGTGGGTGATGGAAAACAAATAAGATGAAGAGATTTTTGAGAAAGTTGAAATCGCTCTTCATAGGGAAAAGATTCTTATGCGATTCCTGTTTATATGACTATCGAGGAGCCTGTTCGCACCCTGAGAGACCGAATGCTACCGAATGTCCAGACTACAAAAGGAGGTAAACGCAAAAACGCAAAATTAGATGGAATAGTTGAGTTGGGTGGAATAGTTGAATTAAAATCCAGAATAGAGGTTTACGGTTTACGGTAAACGGTAAACAGCCCGAAGGGCGGGTAAACAGTTAACTAATACCTACCTAAAAGGAAGGTGAGGGATG
>DAOVJB010000178.1 GCA_030673425.1 Elusimicrobiota bacterium
GATTGCCTATTCTTATCGCTGTAGCAATAGTTTCCGGATTCTCAATAGGATGACCATGCACTATAGGCGCTGAACCTGCTGCCTGAAAACCCATCATCTTAGGCAATTTTGTTGCTTTTTGTTTTTCTTTATACTCTTTATAGCCCTTCCAGTAAGCAGTAATATTTCCAGCATTACCCACAGGCATAAACTGATAATCAGGAGCGTCTCCCAAAACATCAATAACCTCAAAGGATGCCGTTTTCTGCCCTTGGATACGATACGGGTTAAGGGAATTGACCAAAGTAATGGGATATTTAGCGGTGATCTCTTTTACTAGATTTAATGCCTCATCAAAATTTCCTCTTACAGCTATAACCTGTGCTCCATGTATCAGCGCCTGGGAGAGTTTTCCTAAAGCAATAGCTCCTTCAGGGATAAGAACAATACATTTTATTTCAGATCTTGCTGCATAAGCGGCGGCTGAAGCTGAAGTATTACCGGTAGAAGCACACATTACCGCTTTTGAACCTTCTTCTATGGCTTTAGAAACAGCCATTGTCATACCCCTGTCCTTAAAGGAACCCGTGGGATTCAAGCCTTCATACTTAAGATAAATACTTAAATCCACTCCTAGTTCTTTGTTTATATTCCGTGCCGGAATTAATGGCGTATCTCCTTCAAGCAATGTAATAACCGGGGTTTTCTCTGAAACCGGCAAATAATTTCTGTAACGTTCTATTATTCCTTGATAGCTCATCTTATCACCTCTAACTATCTTCTTCGATTCTTATCAGTTTACTCTTTGCCTTAATGACCGGTAACCTGTCAATCTCCCGCAGCGCTTTTCTCATATTACCTTCGGTTGCTTTATGAGTAACCATAATTATAGGGACTTCTTTAGCTACAGCTCTTTCTTTCTGATAACAGGAAGCAATGCTCACCTTATTTTTACCTAAAATACCGGATATCTTTGCCAGGACACCCGGCCTATCTACTGTTGTAAATCTCAGATAATATTTTGTTTGGACATTATCCATGCTATTTATATAAAGTATCTTTTTTCTATCATAATGAACATAAGGAACATTACCTGCTGTTTTATTAGCAACATGTCTGGCTAAATATATTATATCACTGACAACAGCACTGGCAGCAGACATCTGCCCGGCACCTTTACCGTAGTACATTGTCTCACCTACTGCATCACCTGTTATATATATTGCATTAAATTCATTATCAACCAACGTTAATAAATGCCCCTCGGGGATAAAAGTGGGATGAACCCGTGTTTCAATCTTGTCCTTGGTAATTTTATTTATTCCCAGGAGTTTTAGGATATATCCAAATTCTTCCCTCCCATATTTTATATCCTGCTGTTCAATATGATTAATCCCCTCGCAATAGATATCATCCGGCTTCATCCAGCTGCCAAAAGCAATAGAAGAAAGGATAGAAAGTTTCTGCTTTGTATCAATCCCTCCAATATCAAGACTTGGGTCTCTTTCGGCAAATCCTTCTCTCTGTGCTTCCCGAAGCGCCTCTTTGAAACTCTTACTCTCTTTTGTCATTTTAGTTAATATATAATTTGTTGTTCCGTTTAATATTCCCAGGATTGATTCTATACGGTTAGCTGCAAGCCCCTCATTTAATGCCTGCAGTACCGGAATTCCTCCGCCCACGCTGGCTTCGAAATATACCAATACTTTATTTTTCCTGGCCATAGTGAAGATGCTATCCCAGTTTTTGGCTAATATGGCCTTATTAGCGGTAACAACATGTTTTCCTTTCTTTATAGCACTAAAAATAATCTTTTTAGCTGTTGCATCTCCTCCAATAAGTTCAACAATAATATCAATATCAGGATCATTCAATATTTCATTAATATCAGTGGTCAAAAGCTCATGAGGTACTCTAACACCCCGCGGAGTAGTAATATCCTGGTCGCATATTTTCTTAATCTTGACTTTGGTCCCTACTTTTTCTTCAATGCGAGAAATATTATTATACAAAATCTTAACCGTACCGGCACTAACCGTCCCAAAGCCAATTAAACCAATATTAACCATAATCATCTCCTTTACCTGCTTAAGTATTCCTTTGCCACACCGGCAAGAAGTTGGGCTCCTAACAAGAGAGCATTATCATCAATCATAAACCTTGAATGATGCCATGGATAGTTTGTTTTTCTCTTCTTGCTACCCACACCTAAATAAATAAAAGCACCCGGCGTCTTATCCAGATAAGCCGAAAAATCCTCTCCGCCCATTGACGGTTTCTTAACAGAGACTACATTTACTGCTCCTAATTGCCTGACCGCTACCTCTTTTATCAAATCATTTATTCTATCATCATTTATTAAAGGTTTACCAATAACTTTGTAATCTAATTTATAACGCGCCCCCATGCTTTCAGTAATTCCAGCAATGGTCCGTCTCATCATTTGAGGAATTTTTCTGTGTAAACTTTCATTGACCGTACGAACAGTACCATTCATAACAACCTTATCAGCAATCACGTTGAACCTGCTCCCTCCGTTAATAGTTCCGACTGAGATTACCGCGGGTGTTAAGGGATCAATTTGTCTGCTTACTATATTTTGAAGCTGAGAAATTACCTGTGATGCCACAACAATAGCATCAACACTCTTGTGAGGCAATGCCCCGTGACCGCCTTCCCCTAAAATGGTAATCGTAAACTCATCCACTGCCGCCATCATCTGACCATATTTTATCCCTATCTTACCGGTAGGAATCCCGGGATGAACATGTATGCCTATGATGGCATTAACAAAAGGATTCCTCAACACACCTGCTTCTATCATTGACCTGGCCCCATTGGAGGTCTCCTCATTAGGCTGGAAAATAAATTTGACCTTTCCTTTTAAATTATTTTGTTCCTTTGCCAAAATCATTGCTGCACCAAGAACAGACGTCATATTGCCATCATGCCCGCAAGCATGCATAAC
>DAOVJB010000081.1 GCA_030673425.1 Elusimicrobiota bacterium
AATTATAAAAATTTTTTTAAAAGGCCGCCCTTATCTTCGATTAATACCCTTATTTATAAACCCCAGAATAGCATTTATTTTTTTATTCACCTCCACTGGCACCTTATAAATTCAACCAGACCATTAGATTTTCTTGTAAGGAAAATTGATATGGAAAAAAGCTTCTCATCCGCTCAAGCTACCAAAATAGACGGTGTTGATGCTTTAACTTTATCGCCTGAGCATCTTTTGATTTATTTATCTCACCACAACCTTCGGCATTCATTTGATAGATTAATTTTGCTTTCTGATATTTCAGCAATCCTGAGATATTACAAAGATAGAATTAACTGGGATTTGGTTATTGAAGATGCAGAGCGGTTTGGTTTATCGTTAGTTTTATATTATGTTTTATGTTTCGTTTCTAACATGTTGAGATTTGAAATTCCTGAGTTAGAAAAACTGAGACCTGCTAAGTTTACTTTTTTAGAGAAGATATTTCTCTTTTTTATAGATAAAGGCAGCTGTTCGTATGGGCTTTCTTATTTTATTTATCTTTTTATAGAGAGGGGAGCTTTGCGTAAATTGAGATTCATAGGAAGAACAATTTTTCCTTCATCTTATGTGATGGCTCACAGTTTTATGCTTCCTATAGATAAAATAGGTACATTTCATTACTATAAGCGGATAGTTAATAATATTTTTAAGTTTTTACCTTTTTATTCTCGATAGATAAAATCATTCAAGAGCCGTTGAATAATAAAGCCTAATATTGGATTAGGCTTCCCTGCTGGCGCGCTCTTTTAAGTGCAAATCGAAAAGAAGCAAAGCTTAAGGGGAGAAGTAAAAAGGAAAATAGGAGGAGAAATCCTATTTCTTTTGTAAGTTGGCTTAAAGCATAGCCCTGATAAACTGCTAGTTCCACTGCCCGGATAGCATAGGTGATAGGAAAAAATTTCGCTAGAAATTGTAACCAGGCAGGCATAATAGTAATGGGAAAATAAACCCCACCGATTAAGCCCTCCAGACTATTTATTATCCAGCTCACAGGATTTCCACGTTTAAATACCATAATGAAACTTGCCGAAAGTATTCCCAGTCCACTGAAGGAGATAATGGTTAGAAATAGTATTACTAATGTGGATAATATGTTTATATTAGCAAAGCTGATTTTAAATAAAAATATACCCAGGCTAATATAGATAACCATATCCAGACTGGCAAACAGGAGATTCCACAATATCAAAGAGAATAGAATGGTTGATATCTTAGTTGGTGTTAAGAGTAGAGCTTCTAAGGTTCCTTGCATCTGTTCGAGGCGAATTCGGTTGGAAAAAGACCCTAACCCCACTCCTACGTAATTGAAGAAAGCCATGCTCAGAAGGACATAAGAAAAATAATTTACCCCGAATTCTTCTAAATGCCCGACTATCCTATGACCAAATAATTTATCAATAAAGAAATAAGTGAATATAGTTACCAGAACGCTGAAAATCCTGAATATAAAAGACAATTTATAACTGGATTCAGTCAGAAAATCCTTTTTTATGAAAGCAAGTGGCTTTTTGAACATACCTAAGACCTTTCAGTCAATTTTACGTAAATTTCACCTAAACCGGCAGAGGGATTATTTACTTTCTTTCGTAATTCGTCCAGCGTTCCCAGGGCATAAAGTTTCCCTTTTTGCAATATCATAAACAAGTTACAAAAATCTAAAGCCTCGTCCATATTGTGGGTAGTGAATATAACTGTCTTTCCTTTTTTTCTAACTAAGTTCTCTTTTATAAAGTTTCTTAAATTCAAAGCAGTTGTATAATCCAGACTTTTAGTCGGTTCATCTAAAAGGAGAAGTTCCGGCTCATTGAGCAGACTTCTCATTAAGGCAAATTTCTGTTTCATCCCGGTGGAGTAAGAATCAAATCGGTTATCCTGGTAGTCTATCTTAAAAAGATTAAACAATTCTTCAATTTTGTCTTTTGCATTTTTTAAGTCATACATAGATGCAAAAAATTCAAGGTTTTGCCTTCCAGTAAGACGCCAGTAGAAACTTCTCTCATGGGAAGAGACCATACCGATAAAAGATTTAATTTTATCATCATCAATATCCAGACGCCAACCATTTACAACCACGCTACCTTTATCTGGAAGTATCAAGGTAGCTATTATCTTTAGGAGGGTAGTCTTTCCTGCACCATTGGGTCCGAGAACGCCGAGTATCTCTCCTTTCTTAAGAGAAAATGAGACGTCTTCAAGCGCCCTGGTTGGCCTTCGATACTTGAAATCAAATTTGACTAATTTACCGAAGGAGAAAGGGGGCATAAAATCTTTGGTTAAATTTTCTACTTTTAATATCTGTTTCATTCGATTAGGCTTCCGTTTCGTTTTTTAGTAATATATCACAAAATAAAAAACTTGACAAGTCTTTTATCATATGGTATATCTACAACAGATACTTAATCTAAAGTAAATACTGTAAAAGATAAAAGTACAATATCTCTCCTGACAGTCATATTTATTCAAGTAACTATTTCGAGGTGAAGATTAATATGCCAAAAAAGCAGATTTCTATAAAAGAGATTGCGAAGAAATACGGCATTCCTTATTCTACAGTTAATCACTATACAATTATCGGATTATTAACTGTTGCAAGTAGAAGAAAAAACGTGAGATTGTATGATGAAGCAGAGGTCAAAGAAAAATTGACAAGAATAGCAAAATTAAGGGGTAAAGGTTATCCATTACATCTGATTCAGAAGGAGTTAAATAAGACTTAACCGAACCGGAGAAAATATGTATGAGGAATATTGGAGTTTAAAAGAGAAGCCATTTGAGAATACGCCTGATCCTCGATTTTTATATTATTCTAAAGAACATGAAGAAGGACTTTTTCGACTTCTCTATGCAGTAGAAGAAAAAAAGGGAGCAGCGATGTTGACAGGTGTGTTTGGTTGTGGTAAGACGGTTTTAATCAGAGTCCTTTTAACCCAATTGAACAGAAATATATATCAGGTAGCTTTAATAAATAATCCTCATTTAACATCAGTAGAACTTTTAAGGTCCATTGCTCGGCGGTTAGGAGCAGAAAACCTTCCAGAAAAATTAACCGAGATGTCAGCAGATCATTTTCTTCAAATAATCGAAGAGATATTGATTAATAATGTGAAAGACGGAAAGGAAACTCTAATAATAATTGATGAGGCACATGTTATAAAAGATAATGAGATTTTTGAAGAATTAAGATTATTATTAAATTTTCAATTCGAAGATAAATTTTTATTTACTTTGATTTTATTGGGACAATCAGAACTTGCGGAAAGAATTAAAAAGAATAAACAATTTTCTCAGCGAATAGCAATAGGTTATAGCCTTGGTCCTTTAGGTGAAGAGGAAACAGGAAATTATATTGAGCACCGTCTCAAAATAGCGGGAGCTCAGAGACAAATTTTCAGTCCGCAGGCGATTAAGCCCATTCTTCATAATTCAGGTGGGATACCTCGGCGAATAAATCAGATTTGTGATATGTGTTTGCTTACTGGCCTTAACTATGAAGCCAAAATAATAGATGAGAAAATTGTAACTGAAATAGCAGAAAGCATCGGGGTATAGTTTATGTATGAAGAATATTGGGGTTTAAAAGAGAAGCCATTTCAGAATACGCCGGATCCGCGTTTTTTCTATAAATCTTTGGAGCATGAAGAAGCTTTAATGAAGATGCTTTATACAGTTGAAGAAGGCTTAGGTGCAGGGATACTCACCGGAGTCTTTGGCTGTGGGAAGACAGTTATTGGTCAGTCTCTTTTAGAGAAACTTCCCAGTGATAAGTATAAGGTAGCGTTTATTACTAACCCTCAGCTTGAATATGTAGAGCTTCTCAGGGCTATTGTGCGCAACTTGAAATCTATAGAGTTACCCACTAAAAAGACTGAACTTTCTGCAGATTCTTTGTTAGAAATTTTAGGTGATATATTACAAAACAATAATAGAGACGGCAGAGAGACAATAGTCATTATTGATGAAGCCCATATTATAAAGGATGAACGTATATTTGAAGAATTGCGACTTTTACTGAATTTCCAAACAAGAGACAAGTTTTTATTAACGCTGCTTCTGTTTGGTCAGCCTGAATTAAAACAGAGAATCGAAGATAACAAACAATTAGAGCAAAGAATCGCTATGAAAAGCCATTTAGAAGCCTTTAGACAGGAAGATACATTCAATTATATAGCTCATCGGGTTCATATAGCAGGAGGGGCGGATTTAGTCTTTAATGAAAGTGCTTTTAAGATAATACATAATCGTTCCGGTGGCATTCCCAGGAGGATAAATCGGATTTGTGATGTAAGCCTTTTAGTAGGAATGTATAAAAACATAAAAAGTATCAATGAGGAGATAGTGGAAGAAGGTTTGCAAAGTCTGGGAGGCTAATCCGATAGGTTTTGTTGGGGTTATGAGAAAAAAATATAATATACCAAGAGGGAAGAAAAATGAATAATGTTAAAAAATACAGTTTTGGATTTATTCTTTTTATATTTTTGATAAGCATATTGTGTCCCATTGTAGCCGAGGCAGGACTTAAGGACACAAATAAACGAGAAGAAAAGTTGGTTTCTCAGATAGAATCCTATTATAATCAGGGTAAAAAAAGCTTTGCCAAAGGAGATTTTCTTATTGCTATAGTAAAATTTAATCATGTAATCCGGCTGGAAAAAGACCTCTATATTGTATATACACCTTATGCAAAACAATATATCCAACAGGCTCAAGAAAAAATAAAAGCCCAAGAAGAGCTGGGTTTAACATCTGACATTGAGAAAAAACCAGAAGAGAAGCAGACAGCAGTCAGTGGTGAGAAAGAAACAACAGTTCCCGAAGAGAAGACCCCTGAAATTCTTGAATACACCATTAGTAAGGCGGATGTGTTGTATATATCTGTCTGGCAAGAGGAGAACTTGAGCCATGAGGTAATTGTTCGTCCGGACGGAAAGATATCTTTCCCGCTAGCTGGAGATGTTCCTGTTGTAGGATTAACCTTTACTCAGTTAAAAGAGGAACTTACACAAAGACTTAGAGATTATATTAAATATCCTGTGGTTTCCGTCTCCCTTAGAAAATTAGGAGGTAAGAAGGTTATTGTTCTGGGAGAAGTAGGCAGCCCAGGTATCTATTCAGTTACGGGAGAAAGGACTGTGTTGGAGGCAGTTGCTTTGGCAGGTGGCTTTACAATGCACGCTATTCCCTCCAGTGTAATCCTTATCCAGGGAGGACTTCAAAATCCTGAAGGAAAGAGGCTCAACCTAAGTCGTGCCCTTAAAAAAGCTGATATGAGTCAAAATGTTGTTTTACAACCCGAAGACATTGTTTTCGTCCCCAAGAAATTCATTGCCAATGTGAATTACACCCTTAATCAAATCCTCGGGCCAATTTCTCGAGGGATTGTTACTGGTAAAGCAATTATTGATGTTGGTGAATGGTAAGATTAAAAAGGAGGAATGACTTTTGCCACAATATGAATTAAATTTAAGAGATTATTTGAGAATTTTTCATAAGAGGAAATTTGTCATAATTTTTACTTTTCTTACTATAACCATAGCTACTATAATCTATCTTTCTATGCAGCCGTCAACGTATGAAGCTTCCGCTACAGTTAAAATATTAGAACACAAGACTATAGCCGGGTTACTTACAGAGTGGATTGTCTATACCCCAGCAGATTTAATGGCATCGCAGACCAAAATAATTAAAGGATTTCCAATTATGAAAAAGGTAGCCCTGCGCATGGGTTTGATAGATGATAGGATGCCTGTCTCAAAGCTCCGTGGCATAGTGGCAGGTTTACAAGGTAAAATCAGTACCGAGACGATTGAACGGACTAACATTATTAAAATTACTGCCACCACAAGCAGCGCAAAAGAGGCAATGGATTTAGCTAATACAGTTGCTCAGGCTTATGTGGAAGAGAATCTTTTGGAAAAAACCAAACAGGCCCGCAGAGCACGTCAGTTTATTGCAGAACAATTGTCTCAGTTAGAAAACAGGTTATCAGATGCAGAGGAACGTTTACGAAAATTCGGAGACGAAGTGGAAGACATTAGATTGTCTGAACCGATTCAGAAAA
>DAOVJB010000152.1 GCA_030673425.1 Elusimicrobiota bacterium
CTATTTCCGTGTAGCCGTTCTCCCTTGCCTCTTGCAGCATAAAATTGATGAGCGCAATCTCCATCCTCGCACCCAATCCTTTGTAGAAAGGGAAACTTGTCCCCGCTATCTTGGCTGCTCTCTTAAAATCAAGAATATCCAGTGCCTCACCGATATTCCAGTGTGCCTGGGCTTTGAAATTAAATTCCTTCTTTTCTCCCCATGTTCTTATAATCTTATTATCCTCTGCGGTTTTTCCAATAGGAACAGTTTCATCAGGGATATTAGGAACATTCAATAGAATCTCTTTTATTTTTTCATCAGTTTTCCTTATCTTGTCATCTAACTGTTTGATTTCATCTGAGACGCCTTTCATCTTTTTGATCAGGTTCTTCGTGTCTTTTTTCTGTCGTTTTAACTCTCCTACCTCATCAGAAACTTTGTTGCGTTCATGTTTTAGTTTTTCTGCTTCGGCAAGCAATGTTCGCCTCTTTTCATCAAAAGATAAAAGTTCGTCTACGGAAATTTTCATTCCTCTTTTCTTTAAGGTATCCTTTAACAGTTCTGGATTTTCCCTAATAAGTTTAATGTCTAACATTTTTCATCTCCGCATTTACCCTTTAATTACTCCCAGGGGTTTTAATCTCGCCACTTTTCTTGATATTCCCGCTTTATCACAAACATCAACAACGCTGTTCACATCTTTATATGCGCTTGGCGCTTCTTCTACCAGAGTCTTAAAACTCTTGGCTCGCACCAGTATATTTTTTTTGCTTAATTCGTCTTTTAACTCATTACCCCTAAACCGCCTTAGAGCTTCGTGTCTGCTCATCACCCTACCGCTGCCATGACAGGTGCTTCCCCAGGTCTCTTCCATCGCTTTTTCTGTTCCCACCAGAACATAAGAATAAGTTCCCATCGTCCCGGGGATTATTACTGGCTGTCCTATGTTACGGTAATCATCAGGCAGAACAGGATGATTAGCGGGGAACGCTCTCGTAGCCCCTTTTCGGTGAACACATAATTTTTTCTTCTTCCCTTGGACAACATGCTCTTCTATCTTAGCGATATTATGTGCTACATCGTAAATAAGCTTCATCCCTAAATCTTTAGGTGCTATATGTAATACTTCCTCGAATGTTTCTCTTGTCCAGTGCATTATACATTGCCTGTTAGCCCATGCATAATTCGCAGCCGCACACATAGCTGAAAAATAATCTTTCGCTTCAGGAGAATCCAATGGAGCACATGCTAACTGCCTATCAGGTAAACTGATGCTGTATTTTCGCACAGCATTCTGCATCACGCGTAATGAATCATCGCAAACCTGATACCCAAGACCTCTTGAACCGGTATGAATCATTACTGTAATCTGCCCTAAAGACAATCCTAAGACCTCAGCAACATCAGGTTCATATATTTCTTCTACTTCCTGTATTTCCAAAAAATGGTTTCCCGCTCCTAATGTCCCGAGTTGCTGTATGCCTCTTTCTATAGCACGATTACTAAGACTATCGCTTGAAGCTTCCTTGAGGCAGCCGTTCTCTTCTGTATGATTAAGGTCTTCCTGTAGTCCATATCCTTGCTGTACCGCCCACCTGGAACCTTTTTCTAAAACCTGCCTTACTTCACCTTTTGAAAGATGTATTCTTCCTTTAGAACCTACACCGCTTGGAATGTTGTTATATAAAGAAGAGATTAATACGGATACTTTATCCTGAATGTCTTTTTTGGTCAAGTTTGTCTTAAGAAGCCTGACGCCGCAATTGATATCATATCCGACGCCTCCAGGTGAAATCACACCGCCTTTTTCAACATCAGTAGCAGCAACACCGCCTATGCAGAAGCCGTACCCCCAGTGGATATCAGGCATTGCCATTGACTTTGCTACAATACCGGGCAGATGGGCTACGTTTGCAACCTGCTGTGGTGTTTTATCCATCCTTATATGTTCAAGCATCTTCTGGGTAGAATAAATCAGGCCTGGAACCCGCATGCCTTCTTTTCTGGGAATCAGCCATCTGTAATCATCAATCCTTTCAAGTTTCCCTTCCCATTTATCAGACATCAAAGATCACCTCTGCCTGCCATCTTATGGTATTATCCACAAGCACCATGCGTTTGAGTTGTAATTGATGATAGGTAGCTGCTTTTATTTCCTGATTTATTATATGTTTCCCTGCGCTCAGTTTTTCTCCGAACGCTTTTGCTTTTAATATATTTTCATCTATTGTTATATCAAACTTCGAAAACAGCATTTTTTTTACATTAACATAGTACAATAGTTCATTAAGCCATGTTACCAGCAGCTCCTCCGGATTGCTCCGTTGGAGTCGTATTTTCCCACTCGATTTCTTTTGTGAAACAGCATAGACATTGGTCATGATGCTGAACATGCCATAAGCTGCATTTGCGAAAAGCTCCTCTATCGTCCGTCCATAAGCAATGATTCCGACGTCTGCTGTGTGCTCTATCAGTTCAAATCTTTTCATATTCATTAACTCCGGTATTACTTCTCTTCTCCGTTATCCTCCCGGCTGATTCTTGAAATAGAGACCAACTTATCTCCGGGCTCAAGCCGTATCAATCTAACACCAAGGGTATTTCGTCCGATAACAGAAATATCTTTTACCGGCTGGCGGATAACTATCCCTTTTGCTGTCATCAGGACTATATCGTCCTTATCACTGACTCGCTTAATTCCTATAACCAGACCGTTCCTGTCGCTTGTTTTTATGTTAATGACGCCTTTGCCTCCTCTTGTCTGCATCCTGTATTTATCCGACGCCGTCCTCTTTCCGTACCCGCTCTCGGTCGCGGTAAGGAATGTCTCTTTGCCTCTGACGACCTCCATCCCCACTACCTTGTCGTCCTTAGCTACTCTTATACCGCGGACTCCTTTGCCTGTCCTTCCGATAGGACGTACATCCTCTTCCTTGAAATGTATAGCCAGCCCTTTCTGCGTTCCCATCACAACTTCTTCTTTCCCGTCGGTCATCTTCACGCCAATAAGGCTGTCATCTGCATCCAGATTTATTGACCTTATGCCGCCTTTCCTTGGGTTGCCATACTCGGCAAGCGGAGTCTTTTTGATTATCCCTCGCTGTGTCGCCATTAACAGGTATGTATCCAGATTATCGAACCCGTATACTGAGATAGCAGCGTTTATTCTTTCATCTCTTGAGGAGAGATTTATAAGATTTATGATTGCCTTGCCTTTGCTCTGTCTGCTTGCCTCGGGGATCTCATAGACCTTCAGCCAGTAGACCCGCCCCAGGTTGCTGAAGAAAAGCATGTAATTATGTGTTGAGGTTATAAATATATCTTCAATAAAATCTTCATCTTTAGTGCCAACCCCGGTAATCCCTCTGCCGCCTCTGTGCTGCGAACGATAGGTGTTTGCAGGAAGTCTCTTTATGTACCCAAAGTGAGAAATAGTGACCACCACATCTTCTTCTTTTATCAGGTCTTCTACATCCACCTCGACCGCCTTTGCCAGAATCTTGGTCCTGCGGGAATCGCCGTATTTCTCCTTGATCTTAAGTAAATCCTCTTTAATGATAGCCATTAACTTCCTGGGATTAGCGAGTATAGATTTA
>DAOVJB010000174.1 GCA_030673425.1 Elusimicrobiota bacterium
GATAAGATTATAAATCGTGCTCAGGAAGATACAGATACCTCAAAAACAATAAAACAGAAGTGTAAAGAACTTACAGAACAATATTTTGATGAATATAAGAATTTAATGAAGAAGTTAGATGTAGAAGAACCCACTATGTTTGTTAAGGCTACCGATACTATTTCTGATATGCAGGAAGTAATTGAAGAGTTAATAAAAAAAGGTTTTGCGTATGAAGTAGTTGGAGATATTTATTTCTCGGTCAGAAAATTCAAGGGTTACGGGAAATTATCTGGCCGTAATGTTGATGATATGAAAAGCGGAGCAAGAATAGAGGTTGATGAGAATAAAAAGGATCCGCTTGATTTTGCTCTCTGGAAAAAAGCTAAAGTCGGTGAACCAAGCTGGAAGAGCCCATGGGGTGAAGGTCGTCCGGGATGGCATATAGAATGTTCTGTTATGAGCTTAAAAAAATTGGATACAAAAACTTTAGATATCCATGGCGGGGGACAGGATTTAATATTCCCACACCATGAAAATGAGATTGCCCAGTCTGAAGTCTATACAGGCGAAGATTTTGTAAAATTTTGGATTCATAACGGGTTTGTAACAGTAAATAAAGAAAAAATGAGTAAATCCTTAGGGAATTTTTTTACTCTAAAAGATATATTTAAAAAATATGATCCTCAGGCGGTAAGATTATTTTTACTATCACAGCATTATCGCAGTCCGATAGATTTTAGTGATGATAAATTACAGGAAGCAGACAAGAATATTAAGAAATTTGAAAATTTTAATATAAAAAGAAAAAATTATTTGTGTAATATACAAAAAAAAGAGAAAGAATCAAAAGAAGAAAAAAAATCTTTACTTGAAGAAATTGACTCTTTTAAAGAGAAATTTATTCAAGCAATGGATGATGATTTTAACACAGCTGTAGCTCTTTCTTATATATATAAATTAATCAATTATGCTAATAGAAAAATTGATAAAGAGGAATTGGATATTCTTTCTTGCCAGCATATAGAAACTATTTTATCTGACATGTCTAGGATATTGGGGCTTTCGGCGCTTACTTTTATTCCTAAAGATTTTGATTGGTTATCGATTGGTATTGGTAAAGATGAGACAACTGAATTAATTTCAAAAAGATTACAATATAAGAGAGAGAAAAAGTATAAAGAAGCTGATAAAATTCGTGAACAATTAGAGTCTAAGGGTATTATTTTGGAAGATACTCCAGATGGGGGAACCCATTGGAGAACTAAAGATTAACAAAGAGGCTGTATTTGCAGGATATAATTTTTGGTATTAATCCGGTTTTAGAAGCACTTGTTTCAGGAAAAAGGACATTTAATAAAATTCTAATAGCTAAAGGGGTTAAAGAAAATCATATCCTTCATATTTTACGTTTGGCACGTGAAGAAAAAGTTGTCGTTCAGTATGTTGACAGGAAACAATTAGATACGTTGGTACATAATAAGAAACATCAGGGGGTAATCGCAAGAATTTCCCCCGTTGAGTATAAAAGTCCGGAAGAGATTATTGCTTCAGCTAAACTAAAAGGGAAAAACGGAATAATCTGTTTATTAGATGAAGTAACAGATCCTCATAACCTGGGGGCAATTATTCGCTCGGCTGAGGTTTTGGGAATAAGTGGCATAGTTATTACCAAACGCCGTTCTTGTCCCATAACAGGTACCATAGAGAAGACTTCAGCCGGAGCAGTAGAGTATATTCCAATTGCACGCGTAGATAATCTGGTAAACTTTATAGAGAGACTAAAGGAAGAAAGTTTCTGGATAATAGGAGCAGATACCGAAGGTGAAACTTGTTATAAAGCTAATTTAGAAGGGCCTGTTGGATTAGTGATTGGCAGTGAAGGCAGGGGATTAAGGCATTTAGTAAAAAAGAAGTGTGATTTTCTGGTAAAGATTCCCGTAAGAGGTAGAATCTCCTCATTAAATGCTTCTTGTGCAGCTAGTGTATTGATGTATGAGTTTCAGCGGCAGAGGAAATTTATTGACAAAAGGTAATCCTTTCAATATAATTCTATACTTATAATAGCCGACATAGCTCAGTGGTAGAGCAGTTGATTTGTAATCAACGGGTCGGGGGTTCAAATCCCTCTGTCGGCTCCAGTGAAATAATAGGGGCAGGTGGCCGAGCGGTTAATGGTAACGGGCTGTAAACCCGTCGAGCGTATGCTCTACGAAGGTTCGAATCCTTCCCTGCCCATATTGAAGACTGAATCCCGATTGAGTAAATCGGGATGAAGGACGATGCGGGTGTAGCTTAGTGGTAAAGCTCCAGCCTTCCAAGCTGGTCATGTGGGTTCGATTCCCATCACCCGCTAATAAAAAGCTTAAATATCTATTTTTGAGTTTTATTATTACTTGACAAATTCGCGGATTTTTGATAAGTTAAGTGGGAGAAACTTCGTATTTTTTTACCTGCTGGGATAGCTCAGGGGTAGAGCACATCCTTGGTAAGGATGGGGTCATGGGTTCAATTCCCATTCCCAGCTCCATGTGAAAGGGGGCAGTAATGGAAGAGAAAAGAAAATTTGTTCGTTTGGAGTTTCCTATAGAAGTAACTTATAGGATTTCAGCCAATCCATCTATAGAAGATAAATCTATAAGTAAAAATATTAGTGGAGGTGGGATAAGAATAATATTGAAAGAAAAACTTCTTCCTGGTAGTCCTTTAGAATTAGAAATTAATGTTCCAGATACTGATGTACCTATATCTGCTTTAGGAGAAACAGTATGGCAGGAAGAAATGGTTATGGGTAGGGAAGTTTGTTATGAATCAGGAGTAAAATTTGTTAAGATATCCCCAGAGGATAGAGATAAAATAACCCATTATGTGTATAAAGTGTTAAGTAAAAGGATAAAGAATCCTGAAGAAGATTAACAAGGAGGAAGAAAATGGCAAAGGAAAAATTCCAGCGGACAAAGCCGCACGTTAACGTAGGAACGATAGGACACGTAGACC
>DAOVJB010000177.1 GCA_030673425.1 Elusimicrobiota bacterium
TTCGGTAAAGGAGGGATATTAATATGGGAATCGATTCCCCTGATGATAAAAGGACATACGGACGTGTAGATGCTGATAAGAGGGTAATGTGTAAGGTTATAGAAATTGGTACAGGAGATAAATTTGAAGATACAGAACTTGTGGTTAAAAATATGAGCCCTGGTGGTGTTTCATTCGAATCAAACACAGCCCTTCCTCAAGAAACAATCATTAAGTTAGAACTTAGGCTTCCCTTATCCACACCTCAGGAGGAACCAAGTTTGGTTTCAGGTAAAGTAATCAGGTGTGTAAAAGATGAAAAGACGAATAAATATGAAATAGGGATAGCCTATAGCAGAGAGAAAAAATAAGCGGTCTATTTAAGATAAAATGAAAAAAAATTTTTTATTTGTCAGATTTTGGTTGCCGGTAGTTGTTTGGTGTATGATTATATTTTATCTTTCCGGTTTGCCTAATTTGAGCTCGGGTTTAGGAATATGGGACCTTATTTTTCGTAAAATAGCTCATATTACCGAGTACGGCATCCTCACAATGCTCTTATGGCGAGCTTTTAATTTCCATAATGTAAAAAATGTTTATAACTTATCAGGTACCCTAGCAGTATTATATGCAATTTCTGATGAGATACATCAAGGTTTTGTGCCTACAAGACATCCTTCTTTTTATGATATATTATTTGATGCTTTTGGAGTGTTTCTTGTTTTATTTTTAATTACTAAAATCTCCCGCTTAAGAAGAATACTTATTTCTTGATAAATCGTTTTTTTCATTTACATAAGGATAAGAGAGCCTACCCAGCACTGATTTTTGCTGGGTATCTATTTTATTTAAGGAGACTCGAAACGTGTCTTTTGTGGACATAATATCATTATTTCAGGAATCTCATTATTTTAAGAAGATAATCTCAGGTTTGAAAAAGAACAAGAAACACCAGACTATTTGCGGACTCTGGGGAGGGGCCAAAGCCTTATTTATCGGGAGTGTTTATACAGTTATTTCTTCTGGTATTCTGGTTGTTACTCAAAATGAAGAGGAAGCAGAGAGATTATATGAGGATTTGTTAATTTTTCTTAAAACCATTGGGCAGCACAGCGTAGATATAGTCTTATTTTCATCCGCAGATCCTGGTACTTCTTTTATATTACTTGACAGGTTATTTTTTTCGAATAGGCCTTTGATTATTGTAACTACTGTTGACCATTTATCATTAAAAGTAATTCCTTCCTCTGATTTTCTTGAGTTATGTATAGATATAGTTATAGGAGAAGCTATTGACCGTGATGAATTAATTGATAAGTTGGTAGCAGGCGGTTATGAAAGATTGAATCTTGTTGAATCTAAAGGGGAGTTCAGTGTTCGCGGAGAGATTATAGATATATGGAGACCGGGTTTTGAAGAGCCCTTGCGGGTCGAGTTTTTCCAGGATAGAGTGGAATCATTACGGAACTTTGACCCTGTTTCCCAGAGAACAACGAGAAAATTAGAAAAGGCACGTGTTATTCCATCCAGTCAGAAATTTACCCGAGGTGTTTCGTGGCTTAGTTATTTAACGCCTGAAACTTTGATTATTTCTGATAAAGTAGATATATCCGGGGACTCCAATCTTGGTAAATGTCTACATTTACATTTGGTTCCTTTCGGCACCGGGGAGATAACCTCTTTTAATACCAAACCTATGGACAGTTTCCACAGGCAGATTAATTTTTTATCGGACAGAATAAAAGATTGGTTTGAGGATAATTATAGAATAATTTTAGTTTGTGATAATAAAGGACAGAAAGAAAGGCTGCAGGAATTACTCGGACCTTATTTGAAGAGTGCAAAAGGGGGCTTACCTGTTTTTATTGTAGGAAATCTATCCAGTGGTTTTTTAGCACCTGAGGTAAGGATAGCTGTTATTAATGATGAAGAAATTTTCGGCAGATATCACTTCAGAAGATATCTGGCCAAAAGGAAACCCAGAGAAAAACTGCCTGAGTCCGTCTTCTTTGAGCTCAAGTTAGGAAATTATGTTGTCCATGAGATGTATGGTGTTGGTATTTATGAAGGAATAAAGAGATTAAAGGTTCAGACTCATGAAGAGGATTTTGTAGTTATAGGGTATAGCGAAGGAGATAAGTTATATGTTCCGATGGATCAGTTGAGTCTCATCCAGAAATATATAGGGGTAGAAGGGTATAAACCTAGATTATACAGGTTAGGTGGTGTTTCCTGGAATAAGGTTAAAAATCGCGTGAAAGAATCAATTCAGGAAATGGCAGAAGACCTTATAAACTTATATGCTGCCCGGGAGGCTCTTAGCGGATATGCCTTTAGTGAAGACTCCAGTTTTCAAAAAGAATTTGATTCCGCATTTATTTACGAGGAGACCCCTGATCAGCATCAGGCGATTGAAGATGTAAAGAATGATATGGAGTCATCTAAACCTATGGACAGGCTAATTTGCGGGGATGTTGGTTACGGTAAGACCGAGGTGGCAATGCGTGCGGCTTTTAAGGCTACAATGGACTCTAAGCAGGTAGCGGTACTTGTTCCTACCACTGTTTTAGCTGAACAGCATCTTAATACTTTCCGTGAACGGTTTGCCGATTATCCTGTAAATATAGAAATGCTTTCCAGATTTAAGACAAAAAAACAACAGAAAGAGATAATTTCTGATTTAAAGAAAGGAGTTATTGATATCATAATAGGGACCCATAGGTTAGTGCAAAAAGATATGCAGTTTAAGGATATTGGTTTAATAATAATTGATGAGGAGCAACGTTTCGGGGTAAGGCACAAGGAGAAATTAAAGCAGTTAAGAAAACTTGCGGATGTACTTATGCTTAGTGCAACTCCCATACCGCGTACACTCCATATGGCTCTTTCAGGAATCCGCTATATGAGTATAATCAATGACCCGCCGGAAGGCAGGTTACCTGTGGCTACATATATTATGGAATATAACGAGAA
>DAOVJB010000181.1 GCA_030673425.1 Elusimicrobiota bacterium
ACGAGGATTATCTGTCCCTGAGGGTCTCTTTTCAACCTTGCCTTTTACACCGATAACATATTCACTTCTTAAGCTCTCTGCTATCTTAAACACCGGGCATCCGGGATTAAAAACTACCTGTGTAACCCCTTCCCTGTCTCTTAAATCTATAAAGATTAATCCTCCGTGGTCACGCCGTGAATTCACCCAGCCGGTTAACACAACATCTTTACCAGTATTTTTCTTATTAAGTTCCCCACAAGAATGAGTTCTTTTTAATCTCATATTCAATCCTCATTAACCCTTTCATTTTATCAGGAATTATATATTTTTTATCCTACTATAATTAATATAAAAAGTCAATAAAAAAGGGCACACATTACCAGTGCCCTGAATTTCACAAAAAAACAAGTAATTAAAACTAAATCTCCTATTCAATTCTTTTAAGTATAATCTCTATAATATCTCCTGATTTAACCTCTGTCTGCGTAGCATCTTTCATATTACGAAGTATAAACACGCCTTTTTCTATCTCATCATCCCCTATAATAAGGGCATAACGAGCACCTGATTTGTCAGCCTGGCGTAACTGGGCTTTTAGACTCTTCTTGTCATAACCGGTCTCAACAGATAAGCCATTACGCCGTAAAGAAAACAAGACTTCTAAAGCAGTATCTTTTGCTTTTTCTCCTAACGTGGCAATATACACATCTGTTTTATTAGCTGAAGGAATTTTTAATCCCTGCGTTTTGATAACCATTATTAACCGTTCCGTCCCGAGAGAAAATCCTACAGCTCCAATATCTTCAGGTCCTCCCAGGTCACTTACCAGATTATCATAGCGACCGCCGGCAGCAACAGCATCCTGTGCTCCCAGAGCCTCGGTTTTTACCTCAAATACTGTACCAGTATAATAATCCAGCCCCCTTACAATATGAGGGTCAATAGTATAGTCGACTTTCAACAGTTTAAGCATCTCTTCTACCCTGCCAAAACGCTCAGAACAGACACCACACAGAAAATCACCTATAACAGGAATATCTTTAAGCTTCTTACTATCTATTTTGCAGTCAAGAACACGTAAAGGATTCTTATCAACCCTGCGCTTGCAATCGTCACATAGTTTTGATTTATTCGTTTCAAGATATTTCTTAAGAGCATTCTTAAAAGATGGCCTGCATTTCCTGCAGCCAAGATTATTAAGATATAACGTCAAGCCCCTTAACCCCAGGGAATTGAAGAAATCCATACTCGCTATTATAATCTCTACATCACCCAATGGGCTATCTGTTCCGATTATCTCAGCTCCAATTTGATGAAACTGCCTTAGACGCCCAGCCTGGGGACGTTCGTAACGAAACATAGGACCTACATAATAGAATTTAGATACTCTTTCCCTGGCATATAAATTATTCTCTAAATATGCCCTCACTACACCCGCCGTGCCTTCCGGGCGCAAAGTCAGGCTTCTACCTTTCTTATCAAGAAAAGTATACATTTCCTTCTCCACTATATCTGTGGTGTCACCTATGGTTCTAACAAATAAAGGAGTGTTCTCAAAGATGGGAATTCTTATTTCGTTAAATCCATAATTACCAAACAAATCCCGGGCAACATATTCAACATATTGCCATATTTCTGTCTCCGGAGGTAAAATATCTTTTACGCCCCTTGCTGCATTAAATCTCACCACGTATATTCTCCTTAAACAAAAATTTTTAATTTTATTATGAAGCCAATATTTTCTCTGCACTCGAATACATCAAACGCAGGAGTTTATAAGGGTCTTTCCCTTGTGTATCTTTCAAAACTTCCAACATAAAAACCTCTTCATAATGTATTTCTTTCAATGTTTTTACAATTTCGGACCAGTTGATTTTTCCTTCACCCGGGATTAAATGGTCGTCATACTTACCATGGTTATCCGACATATGTACGGTTAATAACCTATCTCTGAATTTCCTTAAAACTTCCTGCGGATTCTCAGCTAAATTAGCATGAGAGGAATCAAAACATATCCCTATATTAGCAGAATCAAAATCTTTTATTAAATCCAGTATTTCTTTAGCATACCCACAAACCAGATGAGGCAATAAATTCTCAACAGCTATTTTAATTCCTTTTTCCTCTGCATACTTTAATATTTCCTTTAAACTTAACCCGCTTTTTTCAACTCTTCTTTTTCTTTCTTCATTATCATTTACATTAAAGAGATCCCCGCCCGGGTGTACTATAGCTATTTTGCCATCAAGAAACGATAAAAGGTCGATATTCTTCTTTACTTCTGAAATACCTGTCAATCTTATGTTCTCATCCTGCGATGAAATATCAAGACCGTTTCCAAACGAAGTATGAAGGGAATGAACCTCAATTCCTTCATCTTTTAACTTTTCTCTTAAATGCAGAGAATGTATCTTTAGCCTGAATGTATGGAGTCTATCTATCAATCCATGTATGGCTTCTTGACTATATTCCTGAGTATGAGGTCGAGAATTCCACTCAGGAGTACCTGTTCCAACCTCAATTATATCAAAACCTGTTTTCTTAAAAATAGAGAGTAAGTTAACCAGGTCATAATCATTAAAAAGTCCCGTTGAGACACCAATTTTCACCTTGCTGAGCTCCTCTGAAACCGTAAGATATAATCTACAATTTATAATTTTCCAAATTATGTCCGCACCAGGATCCCCAGCAATAACCTTTTTCCTGATGTGATACACAATTCAGGTCATCTTCTTTATCTGTTCCATCATAAATCAGTCCGCCGAACAGGCGTACGTAAAAATGTGCTCTGGTCGGGGCATCATACTCCAACCAAATTGTTCCCCATTGATGGTCCTCTTCATATTTAGAACATATCAACTCTGAAATACGCCTTGGATGCCATCCTAATTTTAACAGAACCCTGCTAATAGCCTGAATATTCGTCGGTTTTAACAAATGGTCAT
>DAOVJB010000182.1 GCA_030673425.1 Elusimicrobiota bacterium
CTCGTGTTAAATCATTTTCTGAAAATCCTGAACATCGGGATGTAGTTGAAAGTTTGTTAGAAGAAAGTAAATTTTTTATTGAATGGACAGCTTCTAATGTAGAACCGGATTTTCAAAAGGAATTAATTGAACTCCAACTTCAGTTAGCACAATGGCAGAGAATCTGGTCAGATATCTGGGAAGACTCTGCTCAACGCGAAAATGTAACCCGACAAGCACAAATCTGGTCCAAGCGAGTACTACAGATGTCAGGATTATTATAGCGAGGGAAAATGACCAATCCTAATCTATCAATCAATATTGCAGGAATAAAGCTTAAGAATCCCGTTATGCTTGCTTCGGGAACATGCGGCTATGGTGAGCAATACAGCGAGCTTATGGACTTGGATGAGTTAGGTGCGGTTATAACCAAAACCATAACATTGCACCCTCAACTGGGAAATGCACCCCCGAGAACGGTTGAGACCCCATCCGGCATGCTTAATGCTATCGGCTTACAGAATGTGGGAATAGAACAATTTTTATATGATACGTTTCCTAAACTGAAAAAACTGACATATGCACCTGTTATAGTAAGTATCGGCGGAAAAACAGTACAGGAATATATAAATCTTACTGAAATATTAAACAATGTAAAAGAGATTGCGGCTATTGAGGTAAATATCTCCTGTCCGAATATTAAGATGAAGAACGGATGCATGTTTGCCCAGGATGCTAAAAGCACACATGAGGTCACTAAAAAAGTAAGTTCCTTAGCAAAACATCCTGTTATCGTTAAACTATCACCTAATGTAACAGATATAGGTGAGATTGCAAAAGCAGCAGAAGAAGGCGGAGCAGACGTAATCTCTCTTGTTAATACATTCAGCGGGATGTTAATAGATATAGACTCAAGACGTCCTAAGCTTGCCAATGTCACAGGCGGCCTGTCAGGTCCTGCAATAAAACCTCTTGCTCTTAAGTTAGTCTGGGAGGCAGCAAACAGTGTTAAGATTCCTGTAATCGGTATGGGCGGAATTATGAATTATCAGGATGCCCTTGAATATATGATTGCCGGCGCATCGGCTGTAGTAATCGGAACCGCTAATTTTATTGACCCTCAAACCTATAAAAAAGTAATAAAAGGGATTGAACAATATATGAAGAAGTATAAAGTGAAAAATTTAAGCAGTTTGATAGGGAGTTTGAGATGAGTTCCAAATTAATAGTAGCATTAGACGTTGATGATATTAACATAGCAGAAAGCTTAATAAATTCCTTAATACCACAGGTATATATTTATAAAATCGGGGCATATTTGTTCACTGCATATGGGCCTGAGGTTATCAAGATGGTACATGCTAAAGGGGGAAGGGTTTTCCTTGACTTAAAATATCACGATATACCTTCTACTGTAGCAAATGCAGTAACTGAAGCTACAAAATTAGACGTCTGGGGAATGACTGTTCATACCAGCGGCGGATTCAGCATGTTAAAAGAAGCCGTAAAAGCAGCAGGGAATACTGCAGAAGAACTACAAATCGATAAACCCTTAATCCTGGGTGTGACCGTCTTAACGAGCTTGAGAGAAAAAGACCTTGATGAGATGGGTATAAACCGCAAGGTGGAAAAACAGGTGAAGCGATTAGCAGTAATGGCTCAAAATGCAGGACTTAACGGAGTTGTTGCCCCAGCTCAGGAGATAGAACTTGTCAGAAAAAACTGCGGTAAAGATTTTATTATTGCAACACCGGGAATAAGATCTAAAGATGCCCAAGTGGATGACCAGAAAAGGGTGCTGACACCTCGGGAGGCAATAGAGAAGGGTTCGGATTATCTGATTGTGGGACGACCTATAACCAAGGCTCCTGATCCTAAAGAAGCTGCAAAAAAAATACTGGTTGAGATTCAAAATGAATGAAAAAGAGATATTAAAATTTTTTGAAGACAACAAGGCATTATTGAACGGGCATTTTAAGCTTAGCTCTGGTCTTCACAGTGAAAAATACTTACAGTGCGCCCTGGTACTCCAATATCCTCATATATTGGAGCAACTAGCTACTGACCTAGCAGAGCGTTTCACCACAATTAAAATTGACAGTGTTGTCTCACCGGCTATAGGCGGAATAGTAATCGGGCAGGAAGTAGCACGTCTGTTAGGAGTAAGAGCAATATTTACGGAAAGAAAAGCTACTGACTCTAACAAAAAGAAAATGGTATTAAGAAGAGGTTTTAAGCTAGAAAAAGGTGAGAAATGTTTAGTAATTGAAGATGTTATTACTACAGGCAGTTCAACCAGGGAAGTAATTGAGGTAATAAAATCTTTCGAGGGAGAGATTGTGGGAGTAGGAGCAATAGTTGACAGAAGCGGGGTTGATGTTTCCTTTGATGTAAAAAAAGAAGTGTTGCTGAAATTAGATATTAAAACTTATAAGCCTGAAGATTGTCCTCTATGTAAAAAGGGAGTTGAGATAACCGTCCCTGGAAGTAAATTCGTTAAATAAGAAGGAGTTAAAATGGACCCTTTAGCTATTTCTTGTTTTCTTGTCTCCATCACCAGTTTGTTATTAGGTATAGCCGTATACCTTAAAAACACCAAAGCTCTTGCCAACAAGATGTGGGGAATGACTACATTGAGCATGGCAATCTGGAGTTTTGGCCTGGCACGTTTAATTTTAGCGGGTCTGGACGCTGATAAAGCTCTTTTCTGGGACAGATTTTTATATGTGGGAGCTATTTTTATACCGGTATTTTACCTCAATTTCATATTCTCCTTATTAGAGCTTCATAAATTAAAGAAGAAAATAATCATATCAGCATATGGTATTGGATGTCTGTTTTTATTTGTTAACTTCACAACTCTGTTTAGAAAAGGGATGACACCTCTGTCTCAG
>DAOVJB010000018.1 GCA_030673425.1 Elusimicrobiota bacterium
AAAAATAACTTATATCATTTTCTCCTGCTTTTACGTTAAACTTGGCTAAACGTAATGCACCACCGACTATAAAAAGAAAAGCGACTAATATTCCCACTTTACCATAGCGATGTAAAATCAGTGAATACATCAAAACAGCAGGTGCTAATCCAAAAGAAATAAGGTCTGCTAATGAATCAAACTCTACCCCAAATTTGCTTGTTGTTTTAGTCAAGCGTGCTGTCTGTCCATCCAGAATATCAAACCCGACCGCAATTAAAATTGCCCAACTCGCAGTGATAAATCTACCGCTAAAACTGCTGATAATAGAAAAAAATCCTGCTCCTAAGTTTCCCAGAGTAAAAAGATTGGGCAAAATATATATACCTTTAAGCATAAATTAATCCTTAAGGAGAAATCTCTCCTATTATACTTACACCTGCTTTTACTTTATCCCCTATTTTAACCTTAATTTCCACATTTTCAGGCAAATATAAATCTACCTGTGAGCCAAATTTAATTAAACCGATTTTCTGTCCTTTTTTAAGTTCATCTTTTTCCCCACACCAACATACAATACGCCGTGCTAAAATCCCGGCAATCTGTTTAACCAGAATCTGAAAACTCTCAGTTCCAGAACCATGTGATCGGATACATATAATATTTTGCTCGTTCTGCTCATCAGCTTCATCTTTGTAAGCAGGTAAAAATTTGCCTGGTTGATACTTAGTAAAATTAACCGTTCCGTTAATAGGTGCCCGTTGAATATGAACATTAAGCGGAGACATAAAAATCTTTACTACGTTACTGGTGGAATTCAGAAATTGATGCTTTTCTTTTCTAATATCCAGTATCTTGCCGTCAGCCGGAGCTATAATTAAATTCTCATTTTGTATTATTTCACGCTCCGGATCACGGAAGAAAAATAACATAAAAAGCATTAATAAAAAAGAAACGCCGCTTAAGAAATAGAACGACTTTAAGTAATATCCTGTCATATAAAAAACGACAGTTAAACCGACAAAAATCTTAATAAAAACAAACCCGTCTTTGGCAACAGGAATACGCAATTTTTTTATCCTTTTATATACATAAATTGTTTTATTTCTTTTTCAACCAACTCATCATTTTACGTAAATTAGCTCCGACTTTCTCAATTAACAAATTATCGGTTCTCTTACGCAAGGCATTAAATAGCGGTCTGCCTGCCTTATTTTCCAAAATCCATTCATTAGCAAACTTACCTGATCTCACTTCTTCTAATATCTTTTTCATCTCAGCACGTGTTGCATCAGTAATAATCCTCTTGCCACGCGTCAGGTCACCATACTCAGCTGTATCACTGACTGAATATCTCATCCTGTGGATTCCGCCTTCATAAAATAAATCAACTATTAATTTTAATTCATGCATGCATTCAAAATAAGCTATTTCCGGCTGATATCCGGCATCAACCAAAGTATCAAACGCCGCACATACAAGTTCTGTAACCCCTCCGCAAAGCACTACCTGTTCACCAAAAAGGTCGGTCTCTGTCTCTTCAGCAAAACTTGTTTCGAGAACACCGGCTCTGGTTGCTCCTATTCCTTTGGCATAGGCTAAAGCTAATTTCTTTGCTTTACCCGTATAATCCTGGTAGATAGCAATTAAACTCGGCACTCCGCTGCCTTCTGCAAAAACTTTCCGCACCAAATGTCCCGGCCCCTTAGGAGCCACCATAAAAACATCAATATCCTTTGGAGGAACAATCTGTCCGAAATGAATATTAAACCCATGAGAAAATACAAGTGCTTTACCATTCTTCAGGTTTGGTTCTATTGCTCCCTTATATACAAGAGCCTGAATCTGGTCTGGAACAAGCATCTGGATGATATCAACTGTCTGGGCAGCCTCTGTGGCACTTACAACTTTCCATTTATCTTTTATGGCTAAATCATAATTGGTAGTACCTTTCAGTTCAGATACAATTACATTTAATCCGCTGTCACGTAAATTCTGTGCTTGTGCATGTCCCTGGCTTCCATAACCGATTATAGCAATTTTCTTCCCCTTTAATATTTTTAAGTCCGCATCCTTATCATAATACATTTTAACCATTTTGCAGTTGCCCCCTTTTTTTCATTCTAGCTTAAAATTTACTATTTGCCTCCCCGAGCCATTGCAATTCTTCCTGTTCGGACCATTTCCTTTATTCCAAAAGGTTTAACTAAATTTATAAAAGCTACAACTTTTTCCTCGCTTCCGGTCAATTCAATAATTACAGATTTAGGTCCTATATCCACTATTTTTGCTCTGAATACATTAACTAACTGCATAATCTCCAGACGTGTTGATTTATCAGCATTAACTTTTATTAAAATTAAATCCCTGTTTATAAAATTTTCTTGAGTAAAATCACTTATTTTAATAACATCAACCAGTTTGTGCAGTTGTTTAGTCACCTGTTCTAATACCCTCTCATCTCCTCCTACCACAATAGTCATTCGGGAAATAGAGCATTCCTCTGTTTCACCAACTGCCAAACTTTCAATATTAAAACCCCTTGCACTGAACAACCCGGAAATTCTGGATAAAACCCCGGGTTTGTTTTCTACCAGAACAGAAATAGTATGTTTCATACACCCCCCTTAGGCTTCTGCCTTAAATTGATAATATAGCGTCTAATTTATAAAGATCCATATTTATTTCTTTTTTCTTCATACACGCTGCTTTTAAGCTCACAGAAGTCATCTTGCCTTTTTTCAATGCTACTATTTTTGATTTTTCTCCCTTACGGAGTAAGTCTACTGCAGCTGCTCCGAATTTACACGCTAAAACCCGGCTGAATGATGTCGGACTACCACCTCTCTGAACGTACCCTAAAATACTTACACGCACCTCTGTACCAACATATTCTTCAATCTGCTCCCCGATAGCAAAAGAATTACCTGCACCTTCAGCCATAACTATAATACTTGAGGATTTTCCCCTGTCACGTCCTTCTTTAAGCTTCTGACAAATTTTATCAAGACTATATTTAATCTCGGGAATTAAAATAATCTCCGCTCCTGCAGCTAACCCTACTTCTAAAGCAATAAATCCCCTTTCCCTTCCCATTACTTCTATGATAAATGTACGTTCATGGGAGGTAGCAGTATCCCTGATCTTATCAATAGCTTCCAGGGCAGTATTTACAGCTGTGTCAAATCCAATAGTCATTTCTGTTCCCGTAACATCATTATCAATGCTAGCAGGAATACCTACAACAGGAATTCCGCTGATCTCATGTAGTGCCAGAGCTCCCTGAAGAGAACCGTCACCCCCGATGGCTATTAGGCCATCTATATTATTTCGTTTCAGTACTTTAACTGCTTTTTTTTGTCCTCGTGTAGTTTTTAATTCCTCACAACGTACTGTTTTTAGTATAGTACCGCCTTTATTGATAATTCCACTGACCGAACTTAAATCCATAGGACGGACTTCATTATTTATTAATCCCTCATATCCTCTCTCAATACCCACTACTTTAAGCCCATAATATATAGATGTTCTTACTACTGCTCTAATTGCCGCATTCATCCCAGGAGCATCGCCACCAGCAGTCAGGACCCCGATTTTTTTCATATATTCCCTCTATTCAAATAACTAAAATATTCTATCGTTTTCGCTCCTTAAATTTACGAACTGTTTTTTTCTTGTTTTCCTTAAATACACCCATTTTTCTAAATTTTTCGTATCTGTTTTGAACCAACTGCTCTTTAGGAATACTGTTTAACTCTTTTAAGTTCTTCAGTACAGTTTTTTCCACTCTTTTAGCCATCACACCATAATCTGACTGTGCACCTTCAAAAGGCTCGGGAATAATCTCATCAATAATTCCCAATCCAAATAAATCTTTAGCGGTAATTTTTAATGCTTTCGCAGCAGACTGCGCAGCACTCTGGTCTTTCCAGAGAATAGCAGCACATCCTTCAGGAGAAATAACTGAATATATAGAATCTTCTAACATTAAAATTTTATCAGCTACACCTATACCTAAAGCACCCCCGCTTCCTCCTTCTCCGATAACTATTGCAATAACAGGGGTAGCCAAAACTGACATTTCAAATAAATTCCTGGCAATAGCTTCCGCTTGCCCACGTTCCTCAGCACCTATCCCCGGATAGGCACCAGGTGTATCAATAAAAATAAGAATGGGTAGATCAAATTTCTCGGCCAGCTTCATAATCCTTAATGCTTTACGATATCCTTCTGGATGAGCCATACCGAAATTTCTTATTAGATTATCCTTGGTATTCTTACCTTTCTGATGACCTATAACTACAAAAGGCTGCCCTCCTATTGTAGCCAGGCCTGTAATAATCGCCTCATCATCAGCAAATCTCCTGTCTCCATGCAGCTCTATAAAATCATTACTTAGTATCCTTAAATAATCCAATGTGTAGGGTCTTTGAGGGTGGCGGGCTAATTGAACCTTTTCCCAGGAGGTATGGCATTTTTTTCTCGAACCCATATTTTTCTCCTAAAATGCCTCTACATAATCAATCCGAAGTATACGTTCAGGAACATGGCGTTTCTTGATATTCTTCCATGCAAATTCCAGATTCAACTGAGTGGTCATAAGATAACGAATACCTATATTAAATCTATTATTCTCTTCATCTTCAAGTTTTTTGATATTATCATACTCGGCCATTATAATACACTGCTCGCCTAACTGTCGGCTTACTCCTATAAAACCATAAAGATTATCAGGGATTTTAATATTATCTAAATCTGACACATTACCACCACCGTGAAGATATAAACCCTCAAACAATATTTCTTTTGTTGCCGCTAAAAAAATACCTCTTGCTTTCTCGGTATAAGTATCCTCATCAGCAAGCTCACCGTCAGAAAGAATCTCCCCTTTTTCTATAAATGTCCCATGTCCCTGAGCATCATAACCTACAGCAATCCCCGGAAAGTAAATATTTCCGCCATAAAGTTTAATCTTAAGAAGAAGTGCGGGATTACGCATTTGGACTTTATCATTCCCTGTAATTTTCCCCAAATCTAAATGAAAACCCAAATCTATGTTTCTTAGTGCTCCGAATGAAAGTCGTGTAAGTAAGTTACCTTCCCCATACATACGAAAATTCAAGTCAAAATTGCCATAAGATATTATTTCTGCAGTAGGAACCTCGATTAATTCAGTGGACATCTGCGCATAAACAGAACCTTTGCTTAACAGAATTATTAAACCCAACATCAGAAAACAAAAAACAACCTTTTTAATCATTTCTGCCTCCTTTTATAAAGTTTGAAAGTCTCTTAAGAACTATAACAAAAATATTAAAAATTGTCAAATTAAAGAATAAAAACTTTAGGCTTTTAGAATCTAAACACTCTTTATCGAACTTAATACATTACAGATAGAGAAAAAGTCTGATTCCAGTCAACATCCTGCCCTGCAAAAACTCCACGTTCAACCCCGTAATAGGCATAATTAAAATGCGCTAAACCTAACTTTACACCTGCCCCAAATGTCAAATATCCCTGGTTGAATCCCCCTGATAGAGAAAAACCCCAGAAATTTAGTCTTGCTCCTAAATTAAGCCTTTTAAAAAAATCTTCATATCGACCTATTTTTTTTATATCACAGGCCAGAATTAAATTATCGTTAACAGATATATATTTATCTCTCCAGTAGTAAAGCTTCTCTGGTTTATATGCTACACCCAAGTTAGCCCGGGAAAGAATCTGTGTAGAGTCCTGATTATCCCATTTTAATGTCGTATTTCCACAATCCTTCCATACCAGAGCAAAACCCAATCTATCTTCAAACATTTTATATGCCATACCAAAATCAACGCCTATCCCCCAGCCTTTATGAAGCAGGTTAGTAAAACTGAATTCTTCATACTCAACCAATGTGCGAAAATCATTCATTTTTTGTCTTTGTAAATATTTAAGATTAAGCCCAAAAGCAAAAGGTTCTAAGTAATCCTCTAAAACAGGTAATTTGTATTTTCTTGCATAAGATGCTACTATTAAAAAATCTCTTCTGTAATTTAGTCCTGCTGTGGGAACATATATCCCCTTATCAGTTTCTATCGTTCCTTTTACATCACCATAGATTCCTACCCCAAAATTACCAACAGCCTTGATGGGAAACATAACGTTCAGATCTGAGCCTATTCTCAATCCACCTATACGATGAGTCAACATTTTGCTTCTTAAATCAGGTGAAGCATCTTCCCAGTCTTTCTTTCCGTCCAGTATATCTTTCATTTCATCTTCTTTATATAAATTATAAAAGTCTAGAATATCTTTGTTAAGTCCAAAAGAGAACAGTCCCGCTGAAATTCTCATTCTATCCAGATATGCCAGCCCACCGGGATTATAGACCAAAGGCACCTTATCCTCTGTCGGAATTAAACTTACACCGCCCATTCCCAAAATCTCTGGTGAATTGTAACTGAAAGGCTCTTCCGCAAAACTTGCCAAACACAACACATTCGAAATTAAACAAGAATAAGCAATAAAAATTATCAGAATTAATTTTTTAAGATTTTTTATTATCATAATCCTCCACCTCGAATAAATTCTTAACTAAATGTACCCGTAGAATCCTCATCAATCAGACCATCACCGTCATCATCTATACCGTTTAAGTATTCCTCATCAACCAGACCATCACCGTCATTATCCACGCCAATTTCTATCTTATACTTATTAATATTGTTAAGTACATCATTTATGGTATCTTCAATCTGCTGTCCCTGGTCAGTCAATATCTCTTCAATATAATCCTGAGCCTGGGGCAATAAATCTTCCACGGTTTCGATTAAATCATTGATGTCATCCGGTTGGAGCTCATCAAGGTTTTCAAGAATAAACCCGCTCTCTTCTAAAAGTAACTTCAACTCATCAGCCTTAAGCAACACATAAGAAATCCCCTCCAGAGCATACGCAAGCCCCAAATCTATATAAATATCCTCGGGTGTTATATCACCATGGGTCTGTCCTAACCCGATCTTTTCTAAATCGCCTCTTACCACTGTAGATACATCATATATTGACTGTAATACATCAGGAGAAAAATCAAGCAGATAATCATTCACCTGATTATCGGTAAAATCTTGAGCCAGGTCAATTATATCCAATTCCAACCCTTCTCTTACAGTTGCCTTTGCATGTCCGTAAAGAGCATCTGCATTATAAGGGTCAAGTTCTAATGCCCTGCTGAATTCATTCTTTGCGTTACTATTTTCCCCCTTATCAAGGAATACATTACCATTGGCAATATGTTCCTGGACCGTATGTTTATCCTTATGTAAACCTTTATAAATATTACTACTACAACCAGTCAGAATAAAAATTAATCCGTAAATAGTAATAAGTGTTGAAAGTTTTTTATACATATAAGTTTCCACCTTCCAATAAAGTTTCCCCTATGTCCCCATCTCCCATGATGCTAAATATTTTTTCTGTTCCTGGGTTAATGTATCTATTTTAACTCCCATAGATGTTAACTTCAATCTCGAAATTCTCCTGTCAATCTTTTCAGGAACTTTATATACCTTCTTATCTAACTTAGACGAATTCTTTACCATAAATTCTGCACATAAAGCCTGGTTGGCAAAACTCATATCCATTACACAAGCAGGGTGTCCTTCAGCAGCTGCTAAATTTATCAATCTTCCTTCCCCTAGTAAGTTTATCCTGCGTCCGTCTTTAAGCGTATATTCCTCAACGAAGTCTTTTATTTTTCTCTTTTTCTTACTCAGTTTTTCTAACGCTTTTATATCAATTTCCACATTAAAATGACCTGAGTTACAGATAATAACACCGTCTTTCATCACCTTGAAGTGTCTTTCATCAATAACACTTATATCTCCTGTCACACTCACAAAAACATCCGCTTTTCGAGCAGCATCCAAACCAGACATCACAGAGAAACCGTCCATTACCGCCTCCAGTGCCTTAAGAGGATCTATTTCAGTAACAATCACATTTGCCCCCATCCCCTTTGCTTTTGCAGCCACTCCTCTTCCGCACCATCCATATCCCGAAACCACAAAGTTACACCCTGCTAATAAAATATTAGTCGCTCTAATGATTCCGTCTATAGTTGATTGTCCTGTTCCGTAACGATTGTCAAAAAGATGCTTTGTGTCAGCATCGTTTACAGCGATCATCGGGAATCTCAACAAACCTTTTTTTTCAAGGCTCCTGAGACGAATAATTCCTGTAGTCGTTTCTTCAGAACCACCGATAATATCCTTTAGAAGCTCTGTTCTTTCGGAATGGACTGCAGACACCAAATCTGCGCCGTCATCCATTGTTATAGCAGGTCTGTGGTCTAATGCACTCTTAATATGCTTGTAATATGTCTTATTATCCTCTCCATTTATGGCAAAAACAGGAATACCGCAATCTTTAACTAATGATGCTGCAACATCATCCTGGGTGCTTAACGGATTAGAGGCACACAGAACCACATCAGCACCGCCTGCCTTTAGAGTCTGTGCCAGATTGGCTGTTTCTGTAGTAACATGCAAACAGCAGGATATTCTGATGTTTTTAAGCGGTTTATTCTTTTGAAATTCCTTTTTAATTAAGTTTAATACAGGCATTTGCTCTTTTGCCCATTCAATGCGTAATTTACCTTTATTAGCTAATTTTATGTCTCTAATATCAAATTTCAATTTATTCCTCCTTTGAGATTGTTTCTTTTAACTCTTCAAAATGAGTAATTCTTTTCAATTCCTGGAATCTTTCTGTAATATCTTCTTTCTTAATATTTTGCAGGCGATTCAGACTAAAATCTTCAACATCAAAAGAAGCCATAATACTTCCGTAAATCATAGCCCGGCGAATATTTTCATCACTCAAATCACCACTATCCGCCAGGAATCCTACGAATCCTCCGGCAAAGCTATCTCCTGCTCCTGTAGGGTCATTAATCTCTTCCAAAGGATAAACCGGCGCGCTAAAATGTTCTCCTGTAGATGACCATAACAAAGCCCCGTGTTCACCTTTTTTAATGATAACTATTCTAGGTCCCCAGCTAAGGATTTTTTTTGCTGCTTTTAGGAGACTATATTCTTCACACAATTGTCTTGCTTCAGAATCATTTAATAAAATTATGTCTAATTTTTTCAAGATTGCAAGCAGAGATTCTTTTTTGTTCTCTATCCAGAAATTCATTGTATCCCCAACTACCAATTTAGGTTTTCTGACTTGATTTAAAACCTCCATTTGCAGGTCAGGATCAATATTGGCTAAAAAGACATATTCTGCATTTTTATATTCCTCTGGAATATGTGGACTAAAAGTCTCAAAGACATTTAATTCAGTACGAAGACTATGGGCCTGGTTTAAATCATACTCATAATATCCACTCCAGCGAAATGTTTTTCCTCCTTTTTTAATCTGTAATCCTTTTGTATCAATACCCGCCTCTTCTATAAGCTCAAAATATTTCCTGGGAAAATCATCTCCTACAACCGCAACTAAGTTTACCTGGGTATAATGATTAGCAGAACAGGAAAAATATGTGGCACTTCCACCCAATACGTCCTTAACTTCTCCGAAAGGAGTTTTTACTGAATCCAAAGCAACCGATCCAACAACTAATAATCTCACTATTTACCTCCCTTGTATTTAGTATCTCGTATCTCATTTCTGACTTCTAATTTTACATTCCTGCTTCTTTTTTTAAGATTTCTACTTTATCTAACTTCTCCCAGGTAAATTCCTTTCCATTACGGCCAAAATGCCCGTAAACAGCTGTTTTCTGATAAATAGGTCTACGTAAATCGAGTGTTTCTATAATTCCCTTAGGCGTAAGAGAGAAATGCTTTTTAACTAATTCAACTATCTTCTCATTTGGGATTTTAGCGGTTCTTTCGGTATCTACCATTATTGAAACCGGATCAGCTACGCCAATAGCATAGGCCAATTGAACACTGCATTTATCAGCCAAACCTGCTGCTACTATATTTTTTGCTACATATCTTGCTGCATAAGAAGCTGAACGGTCAACCTTTGTAGGATCCTTACCTGAGAATGCGCCCCCGCCATGTGCAGCCATTCCCCCATATGTATCAACAATAATCTTTCTTCCTGTCATCCCGGTATCTGACTGAGGTCCGCCAATTAGAAATTTACCTGTAGGATTAATAAAATATTTTGTGTTCTTATCCAACAATTTCTCATCAATAACTGGTTTTACGACATTTTCAATAATTTCTTTTCTTGATTCTTCGGTTATCTTCCTCCCTGTTTTGTCCAAAATCTCATCTGTGTGTTGACTGGATATAACTACTGTATCCACCCTAACCGGAACTCCATCCTTATACTCAACAGTAACCTGTGACTTCCCGTCAGGACCCAAATATTTCAATATCCCTTTCTTTCTGGCTTCAGCCAACCTGGCTGCTAATTTATGTGCCAACATAATCGGTAAAGGCATTAATTCAGGGGTTTCCTTACACGCATAGCCCACCATTAATCCCTGATCACCGGCACCACCGGTATCAACTCCCTGGGCAATATCAGGAGATTGTCTACCGATAGCATTCAAAATTGCACAGGTTTCATAATTGAAACCGTACTTAGCATCAGTGTAGCCTATATCCTTCACTATTTTTCTTACCAAACCCTGTATATCAACATAACCTAATGTGGTTATCTCACCACCTACAATAACTAATCCTATTGTAATAAATGTTTCACAAGCTACGCGTCCCATCTTATCCTGTCTGATAACCTCGTCCAGAACACCATCAGAAATCTGGTCACAAATTTTATCCGGATGTCCTTCCGTTACTGACTCAGAAGTAAAAAGAAAATTTTTCTTCATTATTCCTCCGCAATATTTAATTATAGCTTATAATTCAATCTCTTTTTGTAATAGTTACTGAACCTTCGTGTTTTTACCTTCTTTATAGAAGTTTAATATTTATTATATGCTCTTTTTAACATTAATCACTGAGCCTTCAAATACAGCTATGCTTTCCTGAATATAAGCTGAATCCCCAATAATACAATTAGTCAGCTCGACATTCCTATCAATATAAACGTCATTCCAGACAATACAATTCTTTAACGATACACCTTTCTTTATTACTCCGTTATCTCCTAAAACCGTAAATTTACCTATAGTAACCCCTTCTTCAATTTTACAATTTTCGCCTATAATACACGGACCTTCCAATCTTATCTTAGAATTTATTTTAGTCCCTTTTCCTACCCAGACGTTTTTCTTAACCTTTTCTCCTGGGATATTAATTTTCACTTTACCGCTTAAGACATCTGACTGTGCTTTTCTGTATTCACTCAAATTCCCTATATCACACCAGTATTCTTTTGTTTCATATGCATAAATTCTTTCTTTTTTCTTCAGTAACAAAGGCCACAAATCATGTCCGAAATCATAGAATCTATTTTTGGGAATATATTTGAATATCATGGGCTCAAAAATATATATCCCTGTATTTACCGCATTAGCAGAGACACTGGACCAACTGGGCTTTTCCAGGAATTTTTTTATTTTACCTGTTTTATCAACCATTACCACACCATACTCAAAACGGACATCTATCTGTTTTAAGACCATCGTAGCCAAAGCCTTCTTTTTATAATGAAAATCTATAGCTTTTTTTAGGTTTATATCTGTTAAGCCGTCTCCGCTCATCACTAAAAACGTGTCATCAAAAAATGACTCGGCTTTTTTCACCCCCCCTGCTGTTCCCATCAGTTCTTCCTCTTCCGAATAAGTTATTTTAATTCCCCATTTAGACCCTTTACCAAAATATCTTTTAATCATTTTACCCTGGTGATGCAAATTAATAACCACTTCTCTTATACCCTGATTTGCTAATAACTCCAGGGTATGTTCTAATGGCGGTTTATTCACAATAGGAATCATCGGTTTAGGAATATTATACGTTAAGGGCCTTAAACGCGTACCCACTCCTGCCGCCATAATGAATGCTTTCATAAAATCTGTCCTTTCACAAAAAATAAATAAATGTTCTACAACATCTTATCTATGATATAGGAAATTCAGGAAAAAGTCAATTCCTTTTTAACATCTATCGTCTTCAGATTTAGGAATCAGCTTCACAATAGCATACACAATAGGTGTATCAAGGACAGCTATTAATACCTTAACGAGATACTGTCCCTTGATTAGCCCGAGAATTGGCATTGTACCATAAAAAGCAATACTTATAAAAATGACGGTATCCAGTAATTGAGAAACCAAAGTTGAAGCATTATTCCTCAACCAGAGATGTTTTCCTTTTGTTTTACGCCGCCAGAAATGAAAAGCCCAGACATCATGGAACTGGCTTACTAAGTAAGCAATAAAACTCGCTATAATAATCCGCATAGTGCTGCCTAAAAGGGTAGTATATGCTTTATCATTTTCCCAGAAAGACGCTGCCGGTAACATCATAGACAATTTAATTAACAATAAGACAAACAACAGAACAATAAACCCTGAAAAAACAACCTGTTTGGCTTTCTCTTTTCCCCATACCTCACTTATCACATCTGTTATAAGGAAGGTTACGGAATAAGCTAAAACACCAGCAGGGAATACTAATCCGCCAATCATCAGAATTTTACTTGCTAAGACTGAAGCTATAGCAAGAGAACCTACAAAAACAGCAATAAGTAAAATCAATGCCTTCTGTCTTGATTCGTTCATTCTGATCCCTCACTATAAGCAGCACAGGCTGTATCTGTCTCCCAAACAGTAACCTTACAAAGCCACCAGTTACATGACTTTGACTTAATATTAAACAACCTATTACTTTTTAACTGCTGGTATATGTACCTTGCAATATTCTCTGAAGAAGGACTGATTTTATTAAAAGGAGGTATTTTATTCAGATATCTATGATCAATCTTCTTTAAAACTTTACCAACAGATTCTTTTATTCTCTTAAAATCTATTACCATACCTGCTTTATCCAATTTACCACCTTTAACAGTAACTTCAACTTTCCAGTTATGTCCGTGTATTTGCTCACATTTACCTTTATAGTTTCTTAAATTATGAGCAGCATTAAATGACATTTTAACGGTTAACTCATACATATATTTTCCATATTAAAGTTATCTGTTGAACTTCCAATATATTTTTACCTAAGAATCTTTTTCCTGTTTCTACAAACATTTTATGCCGGTCACTAACAAAAAATTTATGCTTCCCTTTTTGATTTCCCTTTGCAATTAAATCTTTCCTGGTCAACAAATCCTTAACTGTATCAGCTGTA
>DAOVJB010000138.1 GCA_030673425.1 Elusimicrobiota bacterium
AGCTTCAGCAGCCCGCTGATGCCCTGAGCTAAAAGAAACATATAAAAAAAGTATCCCAACAGGTTTCACGCTGTTCTCCTTCTTAATTTTCCTCCCTGGTCAAAGCTGTTAGAATAAGAGAAACTATGCTTACAACCAGTGAACCCAACAAAGCTGGCCAGAATCCATCAACATAAAATCCGACATGAAACCATTTTACAGCTATACCAGACGCTAACCAGAAGGTAATCCCGTTAATGACAAAGATAAACAGTCCGAGTGTAAGGATTGTAATTGGTAGTGATATCAATTTGACAATTGGACGTATGATTGCATTTACAAGCCCAAGTATCACTGCCATCAAGGCATAAATTCCTAAAGCATTTCCTTCTACACGGATGCCCGGTATAAGCCAGGCAGCAACGAATAACGATAAAGCCACAATAATCCAACGAATAAGAAGTTTCATTTCATCTCCTATCTTTTCTTAAAAGAATGTGATCTTTAACAAGACTACCTAAGACTTGTAGTTTCTTGGAGTCGTATATTTGCCGTGCATCAATTATGCTATTTCCGCCTTATCCGTTAGCCGTTTCCATAATGATTCAACATCTAATTTCTTTGCCCAATGTTCCAGATAATCTATGTCTAATTTCCCATACTGTACCTCATAAACTCGTAGGGCATCGGTAAATTGTTTTTCACTTCCACCAGAAAGTTTCGTCCATCTCAATTTAGCTAAGATTGTATCCTCTGGACTCGAAACTTGCATTTTTAGCTCCATAAACTTTTCACTACACCTACGTGAAAAACGTGACTGGTCAAACGGTTCGTCGGTCAATATCCAAAAGTCAACTTTATCTCCTGCTTTTAAGTCAATTAGATTGAACATACTTCGCCTGTTAATCGCATCAAGAATGCTGTTTTTATCTAAATAAAAATCAGATGGGGGAAAAGCTTTAACTAATTTATGAACCTTCAATCTTTGAATAGCAACGACCACATCTATATCATGGGTAGACCTGGGTTCACCTTGCAAGCTTGAAACGACAGAACCTGTTATCATAAATTGGATTCCAGCTTGATTGAGAACTTGAATAACCTTCTTTAATAATTCCTGTTGTGACATTTATTGAGACGCTCCAAAAGTATTTTTTTGAACTCTTCATCTGAAAGATTCGGAAATCTCTTATGTAATCCATGAATAAAAAGTTGATTGGCAAATTCAGACAGTTCAAATGCTTTAAGCAACCTTTTTTCAGACGACATTTCACGAAGCACTTGAATATATATCCTATGATTTGGATGGTCTTTAATATCCATAATTCCCTCGCAACCCAAGTAAGTCTTGAATATACCGTAAATCTGGTCGGGACGCCCGGATTTGAACCGGGGACCCCTCCCACCCCAAGGGAGTGCGCTTCCAGACTGCGCTACGCCCCGACCTGTTAAGTGTTGAGAATCTTCAATATACTTTTTAATTCTCTTTTTAATGACCTTATAAATTCAGGCAAAGATTTGATTTCTTCCTGAGCTTTCTGTTCTGCCAGAACCCTTTTTTTGGCCCCGGCAATCGTATATTTTTGCCTGTGTAATAAATCTTTTATATAGAGTATCTTCTCTATATCCTCTTTCCTATACCTCCTCTGCCCGCCTTCTCCTCGTATAGGAACAATAAGATGGAACTCTTTCTCCCAGTAACGCAATATATATGGCTTAACATTAGTAATGCTATGGACCTCTTTAATACTAAAAAGTTTATCAGGTATATTCATAAGTTTCCTCACATTGTTGTTTCGGGCTTTGCCTGCCGCGTCATTAAATGTTCCACTGCCTCTTTGGGAGCTTTGCCTTTAAATAATATATTATAGACCTCGATTATAATGGGCATTTCGATCTTATTCTTAAGTGCCAGCTTGTAAACCCCTTCTGCGGTCTTTACTCCTTCTACCACCATTTCAATCTCATCTAATGCTTCCTGTATTGTTTTACCCTGTCCTATCTTTTCTCCGAAGTTGCGGTTCCTACTGTACTTGCTTATACATGTAGTAATCAAATCCCCTATCCCTGAGAGTCCTCTAAAAGTATCCGCCCTAGCCCCAATGTTAACGCCTAAACGGGTAATCTCTACGATGCCTCTTGTCATAAGAGCGGCTTTGGTATTTGTACCCAGACCCAGTCCGTCTCCTGCGCCGGCAGCGATAGCAATTATATTTTTTATGGCCCCTCCTAATTCTACTCCTATCACGTCATTACTCGTATAAAGCCTGAAATAAGGGGTCATAAAACATTCCTGGATATACTTGGCTGTATCCTGGTTATTTGATGCGATTACTGCGGCTGTAGGGATTTTTTTACTTACCTCCAGGGCAATAGTAGGACCCGATAAGACCGCGATATTATTGGATAACGCGGTAGAAATGTTGGATGTGACTATTTCCGACATCCTTAAAGAACTCTTTTGTTCGATACCTTTTGTTGCAATAAGTATAATAACATCCTTATTCTCAATTAAAGCTGCGATCTTCTCGCTAACCTCAGCCACAACATGGGAAGGAACGGCAAATACGATTATCTTCGCATCTTTTAAGACCTCTTCTAAAACAGACGTAATTAGAACATCATAGGGAATCGTGTATTCCGGAAGAAACTTAAATCCCCTTTTCTCCTTCAACACATCCGCCTGTTTCTTGTCGCTTTCCCATAAACGTATCTTATGCCCTTTTTCATGCAAAAGTTTTCCTAAGGTTATCCCCCAGCTTCCTGCTCCTAAAATAGCAATATTACAAGACATTTAATTATACTCCTTAATTAATTATCTTCTCTTCGGCGCCTTTCATTAACCTCTTAATATTTGGAATGTGTTTTACAATAATAACAAAGGCAATTATACTGCTGAAAAGCAATATTTCTTTTGGCTCCCTTAAAAAATAGACAACAAAAGGAAATATAAATACGGATATAACGGAAGCTAAAGAAACTTTTCCGGTAATTAGAAAAACCACCAGAAATATTAAAAGAGCCGCAAGGACGGGCACAGGCGCAAGTCCCAGGAATACCCCTGTACTTGTAGCTACGCCTTTTCCGCCTTTAAAGTGAAGAAAAAAAGTCCAGTTATGGCCTGTTATCACTGTTAAGCCAGCAAGAATCTGAATTAATTCTGTATTCGGCAGGGCTATAAAACTCTGAATGAAAAGAATAACTCCTAACCCTTTAAGTATATCAATAAATAAAGTGATAATTCCCGGAATTTTTCCTACTAGACGAAATACATTCGTTGCACCTACATTCCTGCTGCCATGCTCTCTTATATCAATCCCCTTGGACAACCTGCCCATTAAGTATGCTGTGGGAAACGAGCCGATTAAATAACTGCCGACTATAATAAGTAATATTTTCACTCAATCTATCCTTATTTTCCTAAGCTTTTTTTACTTCTAACTACTATTTTTACAGGTGTACCCATAAAATCAAAACTATCCCGAATCTTGTTTTCCAGGTATCTTCTATATGAAAAATGCAGACCCCTCCAATCACTGGCTGTTAACTTAAATACCGGGGGTTTTGTCCTTACCTGCTCAATCGCCCCTATTTTTACTCTTTTGCCTTTATACAAGGGATTATGATATTTACTGAGTGCGTCACTTATTACTCTGTTCAAATCATTGTTGGGTATTTCCCGGGAATAATTTTTTATCACCTTTGTAACCCATGGAATTATTTTTCCTATCCCGTGTTTTGTCTTAGCAGACGTAAAAAGAACAGGTGCAAAGTGTAGGAATTTGAATTTCCTTTTTATCTCGTGCCGATAGACTTTATCCGTATGAGGGAATTTTTGAGCAATTAAATCCCACTTATTGATTATAATAATACACGCACAACCTGCCTGATAAGCCAGCCCTGCTATTCTCTCATCCTGCTCGGTAAACTCCCTTGAAGCATCA
>DAOVJB010000057.1 GCA_030673425.1 Elusimicrobiota bacterium
CAACCCTTTCCACGACAACAGTGAGGTCCTTAGGAGCAATAAGCACTGATCCCTTGCAAATCATATTTCCGGTATCAGCCTCCTGAACCTGAATTGCGCATCGTTCGCTTAAGTGATTCATAAAGGGTTTGACAAAAAAAGGAGGCATATGCTGTGCAACTAATACCGCCGCAGGTAAATCAGGTGGAAACAAAGATAGAATTTCCATGAGGGCTCTCGGCCCACCGGTAGAGACGCCGAATGTTACAATCTTCTTAGCTGGTTTGGTGGTAATGAAAATTCTTTCCCTGACAACGTTGGAAGGATATAAAGACTTTAATTTATTTTTATTTATCTGGGAGGCCACTTTCACTTTTTCTATCAGCTCTTCTCTTATTTTCTTCAGGAGCTTCGCATCCACTTCCGTCGGCTTTGTTATAAAATCTACCGAACCTAACTCCAGGGCCCTGAAGGTAACCTCAGCCTCGGCCTTGGTAATAGCGCTGATCATAATTACAGGGGTAGGACATTTTTTCATAATGGCATCCAGTGTTACCAATCCATCCATACCAGGCATTATAACATCAAGGGTAACTACATCAGGTTGTAAATCCATAACTTTCTTGACAGCTTCTTTGCCGTCGACAGCAGTATCAATGACCGTAATAGATTGGTCGGAATCGAGCATCTCGCTCAGTACTTTTCTTATGAAACTTGAATCATCAACTACAAGAACTTTTATCTTCTTCACACCCTATTCCCTCCTCATTGAAGAGCTTTTTTTACCGCACTAATTACATCCTCTGGTTTAAATGGCTTGGTGATATAGCCCTTGGCGCCTGAACTCATAGCATCCACAACTAACTGCTCCTGCCCCGCCGCAGTAACCATAATCACCTTTGCCTTTCTATCGATATTCATTATTTCCTTAAGCGCGTGTATACCATCTTCTTCAGGCATAACAATATCCATGGTTATAAGATCGGGGCTAAGCTCTTTATATTTCTCTATAGATGTTTTAGCATCGCCTACTTCTGCTACCACTTCGTAGTCTGCCTTTTGTAATATATCCTTCAAGGTCATCCTCATAAAACTTGAATCATCAACTACCAATATTTTCTTCCCCATGTACATTCTCCTTCTGACGTATTTGCTAAACCTTCATAAAAATATGCTCCTCAGGATTTACCAAACAGAATAAATCCCCTTTTGTGAGTAAACTCTCCGACCTGCCTATGATAAGGTATCCGTTCTTATTAAGGCATTTGTGGAAAGTTTCAAGCAGTTTCTTCTGCATTTCGCGGGTAAGGTAAATTGTCACATTCCTGCAGAATATAACATCAAAGTTGGTATAAGGTTCCTCGGTAATAAAATTATGACGGTTAAATCTTACTATCCGTTTTATATCTTCTTTTACTATATATTTCCCTTTAGTATAAACGAAATACTTACTTGAGTAATTCCTGTCTACTTCTGTTAAACTTTTATGAGTATATATCCCGGCTTTGGCTATTGCGAGTGAATCCTTGTCTATATCCGTAGCCCAAACTGAAACAACAAAATTCTTTATTCTTTCTTTTAATACCTTATTCAATAATATTGCAATAGAATAAGGTTCTTCCCCGCTTGCGCACCCTGCACTCCATATACGGATTATCTTTCTGTTAACACGTCGTTTAGTGGAAATTAAGGCTGGCAAAACCTGTTTGTCAAATGCCTCGTAAACACTGGGGTCTCTGAAGAATTGGGTAATGTTTATCGTTAAAGCATCAAAGAGCGAATTATATTCACTCGGATCCTTATCTAAAATTTTCGCATAATCCCTGTATGATGTCACTCCCCTGGCTCTCAAACGCACAGCAAACCTTCGCTTCAGAAAACCTGGTCTGTATTGAAACTCAAAGCCTCTTGTCTTGAATATCTTCCTTTGTAAAAGAAAAAAATCTCTCTTCTCTTTTTCCATTTTTACTCTGCAGGATAAATTCCTTCCTCACTAATTACTTTTATCTATGAACATAAAGAAAGATTTTATTCCCCTTCTTGAGATTCTTCTTCGCTAATATCTTCTTCCTTCTGTTTGGCTAATTCCTCATCTACTACACGGTGCATTCTATCCTCAGAAGTCTCACGTAAATCTTCTCCCAAATTAAACCTTGAAACTATACTTCTAAGCTTGGTAGACATGGTGGCCAACTCCTGCGCTCCGGAAGCCATTTCCTGCATAGAGGCGGTTTGCTCCTCGGCACTTGCTGACGCTTCCTCGGTAGCAGAAGCGCTTTCCTCAGCAATCTGGGCGATTTCATCTATGGTCTTTACCACCTGTGATGTCTTATCAAGCTGACGTTGGGTAACTGTAGAAATCTCACCCACCATAGTCGAAACTTTCTGTACGGCTCTTATTATCTCACTTAAAGCCTCACCTGCTTTATTTACTATAATTTTACCCTCGGAAACCTCCCTGTTACCTGAACTTACCGTGGTAACAGCCATCTCGGTTTCACTCTGGATTGCTTTGATGAGTTTGCTTATCTGGTCTGCTGCTTTGGCGGAACCTTCGGCAAGTTTCCTTACTTCCTCCGCAACTACTGCAAACCCTCTTCCTGCCTCCCCCGCCCTTGCTGCCTCAATTGCCGCGTTTAATGCTAACATATTAGTCTGGTCAGCTATAGAGGTGATAACGCTGATTATTTCCCCTATCTGCTTGGACCTTTCGCCCAATGCCTGAATTACCGCTGCTGCGCTGGTAACAACTGTTGCTATCCTGTTCATCTTTCCTACTGTTTCCTCTGTTGCTTCTCCTCCGCTCTGCGCGCGTTTGGCTGCTTCAGCAGAAGTTTCCGCCGCCGTCTGCGCACTTGTGGCTACCTGTTTTACAAGCGTCATCATCTCTTCCATTGCCCGTGATGTTTCTTCAACACGCCTTGCCTGTGTAGTCACTCCCTTGGATATCTGCTGAAGGGTGGAGGATATCTCCTCTGTAGAAGCGTTCATCTCCTGTGTGGAAGCGGATAGACCCTGCGCAGAACCTGAAACAGCGTCTGCTGTCTCTCTTAACTGCTTTACCATCTTATACATATTTCTTATGAGCCCGTTAAAGACCTGGGCTAAATCCCCTATTTCATCTTTTGTTTTCACTTCCAGAATCTGGCACAGCTCACCTTCCTGACCCGCAACTTTACCGGCTGCTCTTATAAATTGCTTGAGAGGATTGATCACATTGGACAGGATAAAATAGATCAATAACCCGCTTGCGAAAACAAAACAGAAGAGGAAAACCCATAAACTGTCGTTGATGATAGAACGTAAGATGACTTTGACAGACTGCTCCGGGACGTTGCTGGAAAGGGCGGCATTCCTGTAGTATCTTTTAAACTGCAAATAATTCATATAGGTGTTAATCGACAAACTAAGCAGCACAACTATTACAATAGTCATAATTGCTTTTCCTCTAATATCCAATTTCATATTTAGTAACCTCCTAGAAAATAATTATGAGTACTAAGGCTGACTTTCTTCCTTTTTATCTATATCTTCCTGTTTTATTTCCTCTATTACTTCATCTTTTTTTTCTACCTCAACTAATTTTTCTCTTGCCTGTTCTAAAGATATTTTTTCAATCTCCGTTAACATTTTCTCAATATCTAAAATAATTATTAATCTTTCTTTCAATTTACCTATTCCCTTTAAGTATTCCGAGCTTATCTTGGCTATAGTAACGGGAACAGGGTCAATTGCTTCGGTGGACAATCTAAGTACTTCGGTAACCGCATCCACAACCAACCCTACTGTCTGAACTCCGACATCAACAACTACGATTCTTGTTTCTTCATCCTGCTCTTTCTGCTCTAGATTAAAACGCTTGCGGATGTCAATAATAGGAATAACTTTCCCTCTTAAATTGATCACACCTTCGACAAAGTCGGGCATGCCGGGAATATGGGTAATCTCTGCCGGTTTAATGATCTCATGCACCTGTGTAATAGGTACGGCATATTCTTCATCGGTTAAATGAAAAACAACAAGTTGTAAATCTTTCATTTTTTTCTCTTCAGCCACTTATTTCACCTCTTTGTCGTCCTTCATCCGCCTAAAGCGGATTCAGTCCTCTTCATAGGGGACACCCTTCGGGTTTCCCCTTCAAAATTTTAAATATCTAAGACAAAAATACCACAAGAAAATCTCTTTTGTCAAGCATCTAAAACAGAACTCTATTCTACTCTTTTTCAAACTTCTCCTTTTCCTCTTTTCCTATCTTCTCCATCTTGACCTGGCTTAGAATACGGGGGGTAACAAAAATAGCAAGTTCAACCTTGTCCGTTACATCCTTATCGCTTCTGAATAACCTCCCTATTAAAGGCAAGCTTCCTAAAATAGGAATTTTATAGGCAGCCTTGGTTTTCTTATTGCTTATGAGTCCACCTATAACAATTGTTTTCCCGTTTCTCACGTTAACCTGAGTGCTGGCCTTGCGAAGGGCCTTTATAGGAATACCGAAAGCCTCTCCCTGCTGATACGATACTTCCGGTTGGAGTTTAAGCGTAACAACATCTTCCTTGATAGAAGGCGTAACCGTAAGTACGATGCCTATGTCCAGGAAATCTACCGTATACTCAGGATTGCCGTGTTCATCGTAACCGGCTATCTGCTGGTAAGGATATTTTTCCGTAATTTCTATTTTCGCTTCCTGATTATTAATTACTGTAATCTTGGGATTGGCGAGTAAATCTGCTTTATTTTCAGTAATCAAAGCATTTATCACCCCGCGAAATTCATCGCCTACCTCTCCGAAAAGGAACGATGCCCCAGCCTGCGCGGATGCCAACCCGTAATTGCCCGTTCCCTCAGGCATAGGCTCGGTCTGATATTTATAATTCATAGTTCCTATTGTCCCTCCCCCCGGCACATAAAACCATCTCACCCCGAGTTCGGTTATCCGCCCCACGGCTATCTCGATAAGTTCGGCATCAATCATCACCTGCGGGGTTTCTTTGTCTAATTTATGGACGAGGTCCTTTATTTTTTGCACAATCTGGGGACTGTCTCTTACAACCAGCGAGTTAGATAACGGGTCAGCTTCAACAACTCCCGATTCGGTAACTAACTTACTCAATATTTCCTTCAGCTGTACTGCCTCTACATAACGGCAGACAAAAACATTTGTGAGGACTTCTTTCCCCGCGTCCGTAATTTCCACCTGGCCAAGCGTGGTTTCATCTGCGGTCGGTATATCCAGGGCATTTATCAATTCTATTATCTTATTGAAATTACTGAAGGTATCCGTTATAATAAGGGAGTTCGTGTCCCTGTTTATCTGTATTCTTCCTATGTCTGATACCTCCTCCTCCAATAATCTTTTGATATTCAGGGGGTCAGCATTTCTCAGCCGAAAGATCCTTGTATCCGTCCTTGATGAATTTATAGCAGAAATCTGAACTGTCCTGGTCTCTTCGGCTATTACAAACTTAAACCCGGTATTGGCCAGCATATGTTCAAGCGCTTCGGTAAGTGAAATCTTGGCGTAATAAAAACTTCCTCTTTTCCCTTTAATCTGATCCAGTAAAACCAGGTTCAGATTATTTTGCTGGGCCAGAAGCATCAGCACATTATCAATGTCAGCATTCTTAAAATCAAGCGATATGGTCTCACTTCCCACATCAGTTGAAATCTCCTGTGTATCAGCCAGAAATGCCACCATCAAGATAAAAAGACTTACCAAAAGCCAGCTCACTAAAGTTTTCTTTTTTATTATAGACATTGTTTTATTCCTCCCTTAACTTAAGTGCTTCAAACTTGTCCTTTTGCTTGAGTATCACCCTGTCTTTCTTGATAGTTAAAACTGTCTTCCCTTCAATCACAGCTCCTTCTTTCACCACTATACCATCAATAACCGCTAAATATGCTCCATTTTTGTAAGCGATACCACTCAGGTACAGCTTGCGCGGTCGCCTTATTTTCCTTGCTTTGCTAAAGACTGTCTCATCACTCACAAACGGGTCCCTGCCCCAGCGTTCAGGAATTTTTTTTATCTTCCGGGTTCTCTCTCCTTCTCTTACTAAACCAACATCTTCAAAAGACTGCTCGAACTTGGGGATTTGTTCTTCTGGCGAGGAGGAACGGCCTTTGAAAAGATTCTTTCCGTATACAAAAATTATCAATATAAAAAGTACCCCTAATGCTAACAAATTCCTGGCATTCTTAGGCATACGCAATAACCCTTTTTTTAAGTATCAAGTTATCTATCTTTCACTTACTACGTAGGTTGAAACTATCAGATCTACACTAAGCAACGGGAAAGCTGACTCATCAGCTTTCAGTTCTATATCCTCTACTTTAATTAATCTATATAAATTATCCAGTTTATATAAATAATTCCCTAAGTCCCTGTACCGACACTGCAGATTTATCTTTATGGGCAATTTTTCATAGTTCAGGTTCTTTATCATGATTGCCGAATACCGGCGCGTAATCTCAGGGGCAATAGAAACATAATAAACATTATCACCCGTTGCGGCCTCGGCTAACTCTTCTAAAATCTGCGGGAATTGCTTTTTTGAGGGTATCCTTTTCTTCATATAATTCCATCTCTGTTCTATCACTGCTATTTCCTTTTGCATCTCCTCTAAATAATTGGCATTCGTCCGGGCCTTCTGAATCTCAGTCTCTATTTCCTGCAGTTGGAACTGTAGCGCGGCTGCCTGCTTTTTTTTTGGTAAACAAAGATAATTATAGTAAATATAAACTATTACAATAAGACCAACTATTTTTGCTATTCGTATTTGCTGTTTTTTGTCAAGTTTCATAAACTTGCCTTTATCCCTGCTATAATTTTTTACTCTTCTATCTGACAGGTTACTTCAAACCCCATACCCTGTCCTTCATCCTTTACTGCAGAAATCAGTTCAATATCACTAAAGTAATCAGACCATTCCAGATTCCCCGTAAATTTTGCCAGCGTAGCGGTTGCCAGCTGGCCTGTTTTCGCAGCCCTGGGCAATATCTTCCCTATGATCTTTAACGTACCTGAAATCTGGGGTTCCTGGATTTCCCCCTCCTCCCCTGTGTCATCATAATACCCCATATCTTCAAACTGCGTCTCATCCTCCTCTAAAGATATACTGGTAAGTATGACATCAGGCGGAATGATATTGCTCATTTCTTTTAATATATTAACCCAGTCAAACCCTTTATCGGTCAGTTCCTTAATTAAACTATTCCTTCTTGCTATATTCTTGCGCATCGTCTCCAGGTCAGCAGCCCTTTCAACCTCAGCCCGTAATGTAGCTAATTCTATATTACTGCTCTTTATGCGTTTGTTGTAATTAGTTACCTGGCTGTACATAAAAATATAATTAAACAACATAAAGAAGGCAGCTATAGTACCAACGACTTCTAACGATAATCTCCTCAGGAATCTCTGCGCCTGGGTTCGTATCTCCAGAGGAATAAGATTTATACCTTTGGTTCCACCAAGAGCCGTTCCCATAACAACCGCGAGTCTTGATGCAACATCAGA
>DAOVJB010000061.1 GCA_030673425.1 Elusimicrobiota bacterium
AACTTGTGAGTATGCTCTTAGCACAGATACTTCTACTTGGATATCTGCTACCAAAGGAACTGGTGGAGACGATATAGCAGGATTAATTTCTTCTTCCTCCGGAGTAACACATACTTTTGTCTGGGACACCCGTACGGACTTATCCGACCAGAAAAAATCTGTAAAATTCAAGATAACCCCTGCTGATATATCAGGAACAGGAACAGCAGGAGCAAGTGAACTTTTTACCATAGTAAACACTGCAAGTGCAAGTAAGTCCACTGTCACTGTTGATTCCAGCACTGTATCTGCTGATGGTACCAGTAAAGCCACCATCACTATAACCTTGATAGACCCTCTTGATGCTCCTGTACAGGGTAAAACTGTAACGATAGAAGCCACCGGTTCTGATAATAGTACAACACAACCCACTTCACTTAGTGATAGTAATGGACAAACTACAGCATTTTTAGCTTCTACCAAAGCAGAGACAAAGACCATTACAGCTACAGTAACTGATGATGATATAACCATAACACAGCAAGTAACTGTTACATTTACGGTCCTTGGCGTAGACGCTATAACATCTACTATCACTGCTGCCTCGGACACAGCCACTGCTAATGGGACTGATACAATTACTCTTGTAATAACCTTAAAAGATAGATATAGTAATCCTATAGTTGGTAAGGAAGTTAGCATCAGTGCTACAGGAACAGAAAATATTTTGACTCAGCCTACTTCACTTACTGATTCTAACGGACTAACAACCGCAAGCATTGCTTCTACCAAAATTGAAACCAAAACTATTACTGCTACTAATGTAACCGATGCTATCCAGCTTACTCAAACCAAGGATGTCTACTTTCTTCCTGAAAGTGGTATAGAAGTAGGCTCTGATTCATTGGTATTTGGCGATACTCAAAAGGGTGAGTTAAACATTTATTATGCTAATCCTCAAGATAAACAAACCACTTTTAAGATTTTTAACTTATCAGGAACACTGGTATATGATGAAACTATATCAGGCAGTGAAAATGTAGCTAACTGGAATGGGAAGGATAAAGACGGACAATCAGTAGAAACAGGCATATATATTTATCAATTAGAAATAGGTTCTACAATAAAAAATGGCACTTTAGTTGTAATTAAATAAATTCTATATTAGGAGAAAAAAATGCTTAAAAAAATATTATTTATTTGTTCAATGTTATTTTTAACTTTACTACTGGGTTTACCCTTAGTATGCGAAGCATCTTTTGAGATTTTAGCATTTAATGCCCGCAGTGCGGGCTTAGCTGATTCCTTTACTGCTGTAGCCGATGATGCTAATGCTCTTATATTTAACCCCGGTGGGTTAGGACAGATAACAAGAGCACAAGTTTCAACCCAGTATACACGTTTACATGTAGGACTTACTGATGGGAGTAATCTAGCTGATGGAGCTGTTTCTTATATTCAGCCATTTGTTAAACTGGGGGTTTTCGGAATTGGCTATTTTTCCCGCAGTCTCTCCAGCCTTTATAAAGAAGAACTTATAATCTTAGGATATGGGAAAGAGTTAGTACCTGATTTATACATTGGAGCAAATCTTAAATATGCTTCCTTAAGTACCACTATTTCAAGCGATGCCTTAACACGTTCCAAAGTTAGCCAACCTAGTTTTGACTTCGGACTTTTATACAACCATCAAGATTGGTTTTTGGTAGGAGCTTCTATCTCTGACTTAAACCAGCCTAACTTAAACATGACATCCCAGAATAATAAAATTCCTTCCACTATAAGAGCCGGATTCAGCTATATACTAAATAAAGAAGGTACTTTTATCCTGGCTTCTGACTATACAAAAAAAGATAAAGAAAATAAAGTAAGTGTGGGATTAGAAAATTGGGTACTTCCTAAATTTATGGGATTAAGAGCAGGCGCAGTGACAGGAATAAGTGATAGAGAATTATTAAACGTAACTTTGGGCTTTACTCTTAAGCTTAAAGATCTTCTTCTCTTTGATTATGCTTTTATTTATCCATTAAAAGGTATTAAAGATACCATTGGTTCTCATAGGATTTCTTTATCAGCTAGATTTGGGAAAGAGTTACCAAAAAGAGAAAGACGCATACGAAAAGATGAAGATAAGGAATATTTCGAAGAGTTCAAAGAAGAATGGTTTGAAGAAAAACCTGTACACAAAAAACCTAAAAAGAAGAAAAAGAAGCCTAAAGAGAAAAAGGATGAATTTGAAGAGTTTAGAGAAAAATGGTTTCAAGAAGAAGAGGAATAATCTTAAATAAATTTCAACTTTTATAGAATCAAAATGACTCTTTTAGTCTAATATGTCTGATAATATCTCCCGAATTAACAAATGTACCATTTTCACATCCGGTCACATTACAAAAAGATATTGCATTATTGAAATCCAATTCACGAGTCAACCCGATTACAACCATATCCGCATCCGGTTTACAGTTGCACTTAACAAGCTTCTTAAACATAACTCCGCAATGCGGGCAATAAAGTTCATCCTTTACCCCGTCTTTTAAGTCTCCTGACAAAATAATCTTATCAAAATCCCCTTCTATTGCAGAAATAACAAATTCACCTTCTGCACCGGGTCTCTTAAACTTAATTCGCAGACCAGAAAATCCGTTTATCTTGTATTTCTCATCAATTATATTACAACCCTTCGGACAATAAGCTTGATCAACAATATATCTTACTTTGTCCTCTTCATCTTTCGGCTTGTTCTTTTCTCTTTTAACCAAAGGTATAATCAATCGTCCGTCTTTAGTAAATCTTTCCATACAATAACTCCTTTTTGATCTAATATTTAATATATAAATATTCTAATTTAACTAAAATGAAATATATCAATAACATTGTACGTTTTTATAGTCTACCTGTCAATACAAAAACAAGTTATTACGACATTCGTATATCCTGGAAAATTTGTCAGTTGTGAAGTTTTTTATGCCTCTGTATAAGCAAATTCATTATCAACTTTTCTTATGTTTACTTTAACTATATCTTTAGGAGATTGTTTATTTTTATTAATTAGGACCCTTATATACTGACTTGTAATTCCGGTTAAGTAATTTTTTTTCTTAGCCTTCCCTTCAATAAGTACTTCTACGTTTTTGCCTATAAACCTGGCGTAAAATTCTTTTGTCAGCTGTTTGGATAAGCTTAAGAGTTTCTTACTCCGTTTGTCTTTTGTTTTGTTATCTATCTGATTTTTAAGTTTACTCGCAGTTGTTCCCTCTCTTGAAGAAAACTTAAAAACATGCAATTTGCCGAATCCTATATTTTTGATAAATTCATATGTATTATTAAAGTTTTTCTCTGTTTCAGAAGGAAATCCTACTATTACATCTGTAGTTATATTTATATCAGGTGCTTTTTCTCTGATTTTATCTATTAGTGTTTTATATGTTTTAGTTGTATATTTCCTGTTCATCTCCTTTAATATCTCATCATCACCACTCTGTAAGGGAATATGAAGATGATGACATAATTTGGGAAGAGAACCGAATAGATCTATTAATTCATCCGTTATATCCATAGGCTCTATTGAACTGAGACGGATTCTTTTTAAGTCTTTAATCTTATGGATTAATTTTATTAAGCTAACAAAATTAATTTCATCCTGTATTTTATACTTTCCCAGTCTTATGCCTGTTAAGACTATCTCTCTGCAACCGTTTTGGGTTAGGTTTGTCACTTCCCGCAAGATTTCTTCTTTAGGACGGCTAAACAGGACATTTCTGACATAAGGAACAATACAATAGGAACAGTAGTTATCGCAACCATCCTGTATCTTTACAAACGCACGGGAATGGCCTTCAAAATTGTTGATGGTTGATATTTGAGAATAAACAGAATCCTGTATAAGTCGATTTATTATATTATTTTTTTCTTCATTTGGTATGGTTAAAATACGGGGTGAGATTTTGGCTAAGTCTTCCTGTGCCCGGTTTACATAACATCCTGTAACAATAACTTTTGCTTTGGGATCTTTTCGTAAAGCATTCTGAATGTAGTAGCGGCTTTTTCGGTCGCTTTTTGCGGTAACTGTGCAGGTATTAATGAGGTATATATCGGCTTTTTGAGAAAAAGGAACAATCTTATACTTACTCTGTAAGAATTGTTCCCGTATTAATTCTGTTTCATATTGGTTTACTTTACAACCTAATGTATAAAAAGCAATCTTTCTCAATTAAGTCTCTTTTATTCATCGGCAGAATCTGATACAAATGTATTGATTCTATTCTGGTCTTCAGGGCTAATCTCAGTAAAATTTACTCCCATTACAAAAGGTTCCACACCTTGCTCTACCTCTTTTCTTCTTGCCATCCATGTAACCTTAGCAGAAGCCTGGATAAAATCATTGAACTCGGGAAGCTTAAATCGCAAATTAAGTATTACTTTACCCGAAATCAGAGCATTCACCCATTGTAGAGGAATCTGTTCTGTTTCAATCAGAAGACCGCCGGCAGAAATATTACGCGCATGAGCATAGATTATTTCAGTCAGTTTTTTTGATTCACTTGTATCAAACAATGAAAAACTTATGGGTAAAGATACAGGAAGACGCCCAAAAGACCTTCTCTCCGGTCCAGTATATTCAGTCATAACTCCTCCCTTTTTAATAAATTATTTTACCCCAAGGCACCTGTTTCATATAAAATCATGATGGCAATAGCAAAACCAGCGGTTTCTGTACGTAAAATCCGGGAACCCAAACTCACAGGTATTGCTCCTTCTAACCGTACTTTTTCAATCTCTTTGTAACTAAATCCACCCTCAGGCCCAACAAAAACAGAGATAACTGAATCCTCTTGCTGAATTAATGAACAATGTTGTTTTAACACTTTTTTTAAGCTATTACTGGTTTCGGCTTCCCATGCGATCAAATTTAATGCTTTGGAATCAATCCTATCTAAAGCCTTAAAAAAGGCCACTGGTTCATCTATATGCGGTACTGTAACACTACCGGACTGCTGGGCGCTCGATTTAGCAATCTTCTGCCATCGTTTCTGTTTTTCGGTTAACCTTTTACCGTTCAGCTTTACTATTGTTCTTTCGGTAATTAATGGAACTATTCTGTTTACTCCTGCTTCGGTGCATTTCTGGATTACAAAATCCATCTTAGAACCCTTGGGTATTCCCTGCAGGAGAACGATCTTGGGATGTTTTTTATCTTTTGCTTCTTCCTGATGAGTAATTTTGCCTTTCACATCATTTTTTATATCTTCTATAGTTACCAAATACTCTTTTCCTGCTCCGTCAAATATTATTATATTGTTCCCTTTTTTAAGTCTTAAGACATTCTTTATATGCTTAACGTCACTGCCTTTTATGACTACTCTGCCATCCTTTATAGTCTCGGGCAGTACAAAAAACCTGTGTAAATTCATTTTATCCATAACATACTACCAAACTTATTTGAACATCTTTTTCAAGAATCCCTCGTCACTAAGATTTTCTCCGTCAAGCAAGTTTAACTCTCTTATCAGCTCTTTTTCCTTACTGGTCAGCTTAGAAGGAACCTGAACTATGACGGTAACGAATCCATCACCTCTTCCCCTGCCATGTACATTGGGAACACCTTTGGAACCAAGACGGAAAGTCTTATTAGTTTCGGTCCCCGGAGGAATTTTCATCTTTACCTTGCCGTCAAGCGTCGGCACATGAATCTCTCCACCTAAAGCAGCCACGGCAAAACTTATAGGGACATTGCAATAAATATCATCCCCATCACGTTCAAAAACAGAATGAGGTTTAAGCTTAATGACTACATAAAGGTCGCCTGACGGACCACCTAATTCACCAGCTTCACCTTTACCTCTAACCCTTATACTGTTGCCTGTATTAACCCCGGCAGGGATTTTAATCGTAATCTTTGAGCTCTTCCTAACCTTGCCTCTTCCGTTACACTCCGGACAAGGAGACTCAATAATTTCTCCTCTTCCTTTGCACTGGGGACATGGTTGGGCAAAACTGAAAAAGCCCTGGGTATATCTTACTTGTCCTGCTCCCTTACACTTGGCGCAGGTCTTCTTTTTAGTTCCTGGTTTTGCCCCGTCTCCGTGACATAAAGGACATGTTATAGTATGATATATATTTATTGTTTTTTCTAAACTCTTGTTTGCTTCCTCTAAACTGATATCAAGTATATACTCTAAATCCGCTCCCCTGACAGGACCTCTCTTACGACGAACCCCTCCGCCTCCAAATAAATCAAAAAGGTCACCGAATATTCCCTTACCAAAACCGAATTCCTCAAAAACACCTTTGAAATCTGTTCCCCGGAAAATATCTTCTGAAGTATATCTTCCATCTATCCCGGCATGACCAAACTGGTCATACTGAGTCTTTTTCTGCGTATCAGTAAGAACAGCATAAGCCTCGGAAATTTCCTTAAATTTCTCTTCCGCCTCTTTTTTCTTATCAGGAGCTACCCTGTCAGGATGATACTGAAGTGCAAGCTTACGATAAGCTTGTTTAATTTGAGCAGCAGAAGCATTCTTGTTTACACCTAAAACCTCGTAATAATCGCGTTTAATTGTCATTACTTTATTGTTCTCCTGGTATTATTTATTTTCTCCTCCGTTTTCCTCTTTAAACTCAGCGTCTATTACATCCTCTTTTTTCTCTTCGGCCTTAGTCTGTTCACCAGAAACATCAGCCCCAGATTGAGCCTCTTGCTGCTGTTGTTCGGCTTTCTGTTTTTCGCTTGCTTCTTTGTAAAGAATCTCTGCTAACTTATATGAAGCGTTCTGGAGTTCTTCTTTTGTTTTCTTAATTGCCTCAATATCCGGATTTTTCAGAGCTTCCTTCGCCTCTTTTAGAGCTGCTTCAACTTTTTCACGTTCTTTTTCCTTAATCTTATCACCATGTTCTTTCAGAGACTTCTCGGTATTATATACCAACGCATCTGCTTCGTTGCGTACTTCAATTTCCTCATGCCGTTTCTTGTCATCCTCGGAAAATTCCTCAGCCTGCTTTACCATTTTGTCTATTTCATTCTTATCTAATTTAGTAGGAGCAGTGATTCTAATATTCTGCTCTTTACCTGTTCCTAAATCTTTAGCTGTAACATGTAAAATCCCGTCAGCATCAATGTCAAAGGAAACTTCAATCTGCGGTACCCCTCTTGGAGCTGGCGGAATCCCTACCAACTGGAATCTTCCCAACGTGACATTATCAGTAGCCATCGGTCTTTCACCCTGCAGGACATGGATGTCAGCCGCCGGCTGACTAGCGCTGGCTGTTGAGAATATCTGGCTTTTCTTGGTGGGAATAGTGGTGTTTCTTTCAATCAACTTGGTAAATACAGCACCTAAAGTTTCAATTCCTAATGATAAGGGAGTAACGTCTAAAAGTAAGACATCTTTAACATCACCGGTAATTACT
>DAOVJB010000123.1 GCA_030673425.1 Elusimicrobiota bacterium
AGAGAGATAACGAGTAGTTAAATCAATACTACCTCTAAACCAGCAATATTTATAGACCTTAAAGTTTGGTGAAGCAATAAAAGCACCAGAAGGGCTTTGGTATTTTTCCAATATTTCTACACTTTTTTTAAATAAATAATTCACAATTTTTTCCTTTTTCTTACAAATTTATTATATTTTTATTATTATTTACTATAGGATTTTTTAATCTGATATTTATTCAAGCTATTTTACCTTTGAGTCTTCTTTACAAACAAATACATTATCACTTTAGACCACTTGTAATGACACCCTGGATAAAATACCTTTGGAAAATTACAAATACAATAACAGCTGGAATCGAAGCTACTGTCGTTGCAGCAAATAATAACCCCCACTGGGTGAGATACTGGCTCTGGAAAAGAGCTATAGCTACGGGTAAAGTTCGGCGAGAGCCTTCTCTTATAGCCACATGAGCCCATGGAAACTCATCCCAAGCATAAAGGAAAGTAAAAATAGCTACTACAGCCAGTCCTGGTTTTGATAAAGGCAGGATTATCTTTCTAAAGATATCCCAACGAGTCCCACCATCCACCAAAACTGCCTCTTCAAGTTCCCTTGGTATAGTCTCAAAGAAACTTCTCAAGAGAAAAGTCTGCATGGAAAGAGTAACTGATATATATACTACTATCAACCCCCATAGATTATCAAGCAGGTGCAGGTTTTTAACAATAATGAATTGAGGAATTATAAGCATTACTGGTGGTATCATCATACCAAGAAGGAGAATATAGAAAAACACCTCTTTCCCAGGGAATCGCATTCGAGAAAATGCATAAGCCATAAGAGAAGATATAAACACAGTTGAGACAGTTGTTACTGTCGCTACAAAAAAACTGTTTAAGAGGTTAATGCCAAATAAATCCTTCCCAAGTGCTTTGATATAATTTACCAGAGTAGGATCTCGAGGTATTAATCTAGGTGGATATTCAAAAGTGTAAATCTGACTTTTAAAAGATGCAGATATCATATATATAAAAGGAACAAGGGTAATTGCTACACCACAAATAAGCAATATATAGGCAATATTACGAAAAATTTTTTCTTCTTTTGTTGTTAACATCTTTTCAATATTCCACCTTTCTTCGCAAAAGTTTTATCTCTATTACACTTACCACAAAAATAAAAGCAGCAAGGAGATAACTGGTGGCAGATCCATAACCAAAATCTAGATAAGTAAAGGTTTTTTTATACATAAGTGTTAATATAAAGTGAGACAAGTCCAAAGGCTTACCGCCTTTAGTCATAAGTAGACCCGATATATATACATTAAACCCTCCTATTACCAGAACCACTACTAAAAATACCAAAGTAGGCCGAATGAGAGGAAGAGTAATTTTAGTAATTTTGTGCCAGATTCCTGCCCCGTCAATGGTCGCGGCTTCATAAAGATCAAGAGGAATGCTTTGTAAAGCAGCTAAAAGAATAATTGCAGACCACCCTATTCCCTTCCATATCCCCAGTAGAATCAAGGGTATCATTACCAGAATAGGATCGGTTAGCCACATTATTTTTTTATCTACTAAATGTAACATATCCCTTAATATAAAATTGACTAGCCCGGCCTGACTACCAAAAAAATACTCAAAAAGAAAAGTTACAACAACCCAAGAAGTAATTACAGGAATATAATAAGCGACCCTAAAGAAGGTACGCCCTTTTATCTTCTGGTTCAGAAGGATAGCCACAACTAAAGCAAACAAAATCTGTCCCGGTACTGTCATTAAAGTATAAACAATAGTGTTTAAAGTTGCTCTTATGAAAATAGGATCATTTATAACCCTAACATAATTACTAAAACCTACAAAATTACTAGCTCCGATATCAACAATATTCCACTTATAGAAGCTCATACGAAAAGAGTAGATCAGTGGAAAAAGTATAAAGGTAAAAAAGAAACCCATACCTGGAAGAAGTAAAAGATAAGCTCCTTTCGAGCTTAAAATTTTCTTTAAAAAGCTTTTATCTAAAATCTTATTCTTAACTTCCATTATTGTCCTCGAATCAACTATAACCAATTGTCTGGAGAAGCGTAGAGCTTCTCCAGACAATTTTCTTCTCTTTTTTATCCTTCCTTATCCTTCTATAATTAATCTGTTTATCTCCTCTGCAGCATCATCAAGAGCTTGCTGAACAGTCTTTTCGTCTCTCAACATGTACTGATAAGCATTATTTATAGCATTATCCATCTCTGCCCATTTAGGATGAGGAACACGAGCTTTGGCAGTTTTTAGTTGTTCCATGAAAACGTCATAATATTCCGGTAACCTCTCATTTCCTTGGACAGTGGACAAAGTAGGCATAGTTCCTGCCTCACCCATAGTTAACTGGGATTCCTCGGAAAGCAAAAATTTTGCCCATAGCATAGCTTCATCCTTATTCTGCGAACCTTCAAAAATGACTACATTTTCACCGCCAACTACAGAACTGGTAGTTACATCAGGTCCTCTTGGAACCAACGCAAAGTTAACCTCAAAATCTGGGTAATCAGAATTAAGAATCGGTTGTGCCCATGGTCCCTCAATTATCATAGCATATTTACCGGTAGCAAGACCTTCAAAAACACCTATTCCTCCACCACCAAGAAGCAAAGGAGAAAGAGATTCATCTCTATACATATCCACAAGCGCCTGGTAGGCTGCTACACTCTTTTCCCCATTAATATATCCTGTTGCAGTAGTAATCCCAGAATCAGTAACCTCTCCACCCATGGCATAGAAGATGGAAGCTGGAGCCCAAAAATATGTTCCACCCATTGCGTAACCATATATTTCTTCATCAGGATTAGAAAACATAGCAGCATCCTCTACAAATTCATCTATAGTTTCTGGGGGTCCGGAAAGGCCAGCTTCTTCAAACATCTGCTTATTCCATACCAGAATCTGCGTGCATGTATTCTGCGGAAGACCGTAGTAATGTCCTTTCCAGAAGTTAGTTGAGGTAGGACCTGGATATGTGTTGGCAATAATTTCATCAAACCCTTCCATCTTTTCATCCAAAGCTACCAGTGCTCCAATTTCAGCTAACTCAGGAACCCAGATTATATCCAGCCTGGCAGTATCTGGGACAACTCCACCGGCAATCCCAATTAGGAGAGCAGGTTTGAAATCATCATAAGCCATTCGTGTCGGCTTTATTTTGATGTTGGCGTATTGCTCTTCAAACATTTCAATTACTTTGTTCAGAGCTGCCTCCTCAGTATCACCCATAGTATGCCAATAAGTGACGGTTACTTTTTCCTCTGCTATCCCTACTAATGTCATACCAGTAATCAGCATTATTGCTATCAAAAAAATAATCAATCTTTTCATTTTTATCCCCTTTCTTAGATATTTAATCTAAAACTCATTTTAATACTAAGCTTTTTTAATCTTTATAGAACCACCTCCCTCTATAAAATTATTACTTTATTCACCGGATAAAGTAATTTTAACAAAAAAATGTCAGTGTCAATACTTCCCCAATGCTTCAACTCAGGTACAGTAAACCTATTACTTCACCCCTGTTATTGGGAGCCCGAACAAAATCTATTTTTTTCGGCTTGATATCACCTCCACTCTAAATTAATATCGCTTATTGGAAATGTCTATTTGTATTCTATCTAACGATTATTCTGATTATATTCTCTCCGTTCTTCAAGTTCTTTATCTAATACCAAATACATCGCATGTGACCATAAAAGAGGTTTGGCAATTTTGCCCCATTCTTTAATCCAGATAGAATAATAATCAGGATTATTTAAATTGTTAGGGACCTGTTCCGGAAGATTACCTTTTTCATCTGCTTGTTTTTCAATCCAACTCAATAATTTCCTGGCTTTTCCTAATTCTCCTACCTGACAATAATACCAACCTAACCAAGCGGTAAGTAAAATCCACTCTCCCCCACCGTAATATGTGTCTTCGGGATAACGGTGAACCCCTTCGGTATAGAGTTTTTTTTCAATATCTTCTATTGTTCTTTTTGTAATTTCATCTGCTGGTTCAAACATTCTGAAAGGGACTATCAACCATAAAAGATTAGCGTCAATACTGGTTGACCCGAAGTATTTAGTTATTTTCCCCTTATAGACCCCTTTTCTCAAAATTAATTCCTTGATTTTCATACAGATATCCGGTATCTCTTGATCATGAATAAATTGATTTATCGACTTTAACCCCCCATAAATACAGGCCAAAGTGGATGAGTGAATTTGATTATTAAACTCTTCCCAACAATCGTAGTTGGGCGTAAACCAAAAATGTTTAAGATAATTGATGGTTAACCTAATACTCTCTGAAAACTTGGTTACTAAGGCATTATCTCCTGTAATAGTAATATGTTCAGCAAGACCCCAAAGCCAAGTACCATAACCATCTAATTGAAAATTTTGCCAGTCATCC
>DAOVJB010000009.1 GCA_030673425.1 Elusimicrobiota bacterium
AATTGATTCAGTGGCAGCGTTGGTTCCTAAGGCTGAAATTGACGGAGAAATGGGAGATGCTCAAATGGGATTACAGGCAAGGTTGATGTCTCAGGCTTTGAGGAAACTCACAGCGGTTATAAGCAAGTCAAAGACATGTGTTATTTTCATCAATCAGTTGAGGGAAAAAATAGGAGTCATGTTCGGCAATCCCGAGGTTACACCTGGTGGCAGGGCGCTTAAATTCTACTCGAGTCTCAGGTTGGATATCCGCAGGATTCAAACGATTAAGCAGGGAGATACGCCTATCGGGAACAGGGTCAGGGTTAAAGTATCAAAAAATAAAGTTGCGCCACCCTTTAAACAGACTGAGTTTGAAATTATCTATGGCAAAGGGATATCCAAAGAAGGTGATATTTTAGACCTGGCAATAGCCAGAGATATTATAGATAAAAGCGGTGCATGGTTTACGTATAAAAATAATCGCATTGGTCAGGGAAGGGAGAATGTCAAGACTTATTTAACCCAGAATCCTAATGTTTTAAAAGAAGTCACCCAGAAGATTAAAGATGCGGTAGATGCCGATGAATCTGGTAAAGGTAAAACGGGAGAAAAGAAATGATTGAAACTATAACTGTAGGGCCTTTAAGCACAAATTGCTACATCCTAACGGATGAAGAAGCTCAAGAAGGCGTCGTAATAGACCCAGGCGATGAACCGGAAAAAATAATAGAGTTTCTAAAGATGAGTCCCATCAGGATCAAGTACATCATCAACACGCATAATCACGGTGACCATATAGGGGCCAATAAAGAGCTTAAGGCATTTACAGGGGCACAAATTCTGGTTCATGAGAAGGACGCAAGAATATTGACAATGTTATCTGTTTCTGCGGATAAGTCTTTACAGGAGGAGGATAAGATAAAAATCGGCTCTCTTATACTGAGTGTGTTACACACACCGGGCCATACTCCCGGTAGTATGTGTCTTTTAGGAGACACTTTTATTTTTACGGGTGATACATTATTCGCAGGTTCGGTAGGAAGATGGGATTTGCCCGGAGGTTCAGAGAAAATGCTGTGTGAGTCTATTCATGTTAAGTTAAGTCCATTAAATGATAATTTAAGAGTATATCCCGGACATGGTCCTGCTACCACAATTTCTAAAGAAAAAAGAGATAATCCATATTTAAGATAAACCCCATTAGATAATTTCATATTTAACGGGGTAAAGGATGGTTAATCCAGAAGATGTTTAGTAAAATTCGTCATATTCATTTTGTAGGTATTGGCGGCACCGGAATGAACGGGATTGCCGAGGTGTTGATTAATTTAGGATATAAGATAAGCGGTTCAGATATAAAGCAAACACCTGTTACCCGGAGATTGAAAGATATGGGAGGAATTATTTATCAGGGCCACGATAAAAAAAATATAAAGGGAGCTGATGTAGTCGTAGTTTCAACAGCTGTTGAAACCAATAATCCCGAGGTAACAGAAGCAAGACTTCAAACGATACCTGTAATTCCAAGAGCTGAGATGTTAGCAGAACTTATGCGTTTAAAGTATAGTGTTACAGTAATCGGAACGCATGGAAAGACCACGACGACATCTATGATTGGATTAGTTTTAGCTCAGGGCAGATTAGACCCGACTGTTGTCATAGGAGGTAAATTAAATAATTTCGGGAGCAATGCCAAATTGGGTAAGGGAGAATATATAGTTGCTGAAGGAGACGAAAGTGACGGCTCATTTTTAAGGTTAACTCCGACAATTGCCGTTGTAACTAATATAGATACAGACCACCTGGATTATTACGGCAGTATTAATAATGTTAGAAAGGCATTTCTTGAATTTGTTAATAAAGTTCCTTTTTACGGAAGTGTTATTGTTTGTAGTGATGATGTCCAGACACAGAAGATTCTTCCCAGGATTAAAAGAAGGTATATTACCTATGGTATTAAGAATAAAGCAGACGTGAAAGCCTCTGATGTTGTTACTGCTACTTTTAGTTCGGAATTTAATCTTCTTTATTGCGGTAAGGGTTTTGGCAAAGTTAAACTTAATATCCCGGGAATACATAATGTGTATAATGCTTTAGCTGCTATTGCTGTAGGTATGGAGTTAGGTTTAGATATTAAAGATATCAAGGAAGCATTCCTTGAATTTAAGGGTGTACAGAGACGGATACAGGTTAAAGGTGAAGTTAACGGGGTAACAGTAGTAGACGATTATGCCCATCATCCTACAGAGATTAAAGCAACGTTATCCGCCGTAAAGGAAAATTGGGAAAAAAGGGTCATAGCAGTTTTTCAGCCTCATCGTTATACGAGAACAAAAATTCTGGCTAAGGATTTTGGTAAAGCCTTTGACAGGGCTGATATGGTTATTATTACTAATATTTATCCTGCAGGCGAAGTTCCTATTCCGGGAGTTACCGCAAATCTGATCACTCAGAATATTGTTTCAAATAATCGGACTAGTGTGGAATTTTTTCCCAGTCAGGAGGAAATTATAGATTTTTTGGTAGGAAAGGTCACATCTGGCGATCTGGTTATTACCTTGGGGGCCGGGGATATCTGGAAAGTAGGGGAGAGATTGTTGGAGAAATTAAAAATTTCCGCCAGAGGCGGATCAGCCTTTGGCTGAAAAAATGAAAAGTTAAAGAGATGTATAATGAATTTAGTTGCTGAAATAAGAAAAATAGTTAATGATGTTAAACAGAATGAACCTATGAGTAAGAACACCTCTTTTTGTATTGGAGGACCTGCGGAAGTATTTGTAAAGGTTGCTAATATTAAGCAATTGCAGGGAATTATTAAATATTCAAATTCCAAAAAGATACCGTTATGTATATTGGGTAAAGGTACTAATATGCTTGTTAAAGATAAAGGTATACGAGGAATAGTTTTAAAGTTAAACGGTGATTTTAACCAAATAGAATTTGCTAATGATACAGTAACAGCCGGAGCAGCGGTTGATTTGCCTGTTCTGGCGAGCAAGTCGTTTGCCAGGGAATTAAGTGGTCTGGAGTTTGCCGTGGGTATTCCCGGTTCTGTCGGAGGGGCAGCTATAACCAATGCCGGGGCATATGGTGAATCTATAGGAAATATAATTGATGAAATTACAATAATGGACTTTGAGGGTAAAATGCATACGTTAAAAAAGGACGAAGTCCGATTTGAATACCGCAGTTCGTTTTTAGCTGTAGAAGGCGTACTATTAAATATAAGATTAAAATTGCAGCCTAAGAACAAAAATGATATAATAAAAGAGATGCAATCATATATAGAGAAAAGAAAAAAAACGCAAGGTATAAAATTTCCTAATGCAGGGTGTATTTTTAAGAATATCGAATCTTCCAACACAGGAAAATTAATTGAAGAAGCCGGATTGAAGGGATTTCGAGTCGGTGGAGCTCAGGTTTCTGTTAAGCATGCAAATTATATTGTTAACCTCGGTGGTGCTACGGCGGAAGATGTACTTGGTTTGATTGAAGAAGTCAGGACAAAAATTAAAGATAAATTTGGAATTATGTTTGAGTTAGAGATAAAGGTTGTGGGAGAATAATATATAATGATGAGAATAACCTCCGCATTAAAAACCAAAAAGATTGGCGTTCTAATGGGAGGGTGGTCTACTGAGAGGAGTATATCATTAAAAACAGGCAAGGCTATCGAGGAGGCTCTTGAGGAAGAAGGTTTTAGAGTAGTCGGAATTGATGTAAATAGAAAGGTACTGGATAAATTAAAAAAAGAAAATATTGATTTAGCCTTTATTGCTTTACACGGTGCTTATGGAGAAGACGGTATAATACAGGGTACACTGGAACTACTTGGTATTCCTTATACAGGCTCCGGTGTTTTGGCCAGTGCTTTAGCCATGGACAAGATAAAGGCAAAGGAGATTTTCGCATTTAATAAAATTCCTACGCCTGATTGGCAGATACTAAATAGAAGTCAGAAGTCAGAAGACAGAAAAGAGAAGGCAGAAAATAGAAGACAGATAGAAAAGATGATGAAAAAGCTTGGGTTTCCGGTGGTGATTAAACCATCCCAGCAGGGGTCGACTGTCGGTGTGACAGTTGTAGATAAAATCAAAGATATAGATAGAGCATTAAAGAAGGCTTTTAAATACTCAGATAAGGTAATAATTGAAAAGTATATAGCTGGCATGGAAATTACGGTAGGAATTATAGACAATACTCCATTGCCTGTTATGGAGATAGTTCCTAAAAGCAAGTTTTATGACTATTCGGCAAAATATACCAGGGGAATGTGTGAACATATAATCCCGGCACGTCTTCCTTCTTCATATCTCCTGATGGCTCAGAAATTAGCCTTAATGTCCCATAAGGCTTTAGGATGCCGCGGAGTTACAAGGGTTGATCTGATAGTAGAAAAGGGTTCCAAAAAATTGTATGTTCTTGAGGTTAATACTATACCTGGTATGACCAGGATCAGTCTGCTTCCTGAGGCTGCAAGGGCTATAGGCATGGATTTTAACCAATTGGTAGTAAAGATGCTCAGATTGGTGTATACAGAGCGATAAAAGAATAGTTTCTAAGGTATAAAATGAAATATATAGTTAAGAAAAAAATATGGAATAAAAAAGTAAAACGTAGATTAAAATACAAAAAAGTAAGAAGAAAAAAATTAGGAGAATATTTATTAAAAGCAATAGAAATTTCTTTGATTGTAGCAGTTTTGGTTTTTAGTGGGAGCAAGATATATAATTTTGTATTTTATTCATCTTATTTTCAGATAAAAAAGGTGCGAGTAGAGGGTTTAATGACTTTCCCGCAACAGCAGATTTTAAGGGTTGCCGGTTTTCCTTCACCAGAGAATATATTTCATATTAACTTAAAAAAATTAAAATCTATGATACAGAAACATCCTTCCATCAGGAAAGTAAAAATTTCCCGGAGGCTACCTGATACTCTCTTGATAACGATAAAAGAACGGATGCCAATGGCTCTGGTAAGGAGAAACCAGCAATTGTACGGTTTTGACCAGCAGGGAATTATATTTAAGTTGCCGTTGGAAGCTTCAGAAATTCGTTTACCGGTTATTACCGGCCTCGAAGATAAGGTCATAAGCGGTAAAGGAAAGAATACGACTCGTTTAATCACAGCTGTAAGGTTACTTAATGAGTTCTTAAATGCAGGTTTGCCAATCGCTGATGAAATTCTGGAAGTGGATTTAACTGAGATCGAATATGTGATTTTGCAGACTAAAAATTATGGAGTAATTCGTCTTGGAAGGATTGATTTTGAAAATTTCAGAAAGAACTTGATAAGGCTTGCTACTATATTGGAAAGTATAAAAAAACAAGAGATAAACGTAGAGTATATAGATATGCGCTTTAAGAATACAGTGATTAAACCTGTTGGCTAACATATGGTGAGAATATTGTAAAGGAGATGATTAAGGTGGGTAAGAATAAATTTATCGCAGGGCTGGATATAGGAACAAGTAAAATTTGTGCGATTATCGGACAAAGGAATGAAAATGGACAGATAGAAATTATAGGTGCAGGTATTGTTCCTTCCACGGGGCTTCGTAAAGGTGTAGTGGTGAACCTGGATAAAACCATTAGATCAATCGAACAAGCAATTGAAGAAGCAGAGAAGCAGGCTAATGTAAACGTGGAATCGGTTTATGTATCTGTTGGCAGCGGGTATATAAGGAGTCAGCCTTCCCGCGGGGTAATCGCGATTTCTCGCAGTGATAAAGATATTACTTCCGGGGATGTGGGTCGTGTTATTAATCAGGCAAGGGCTGTTCCTTTACCTTTAGAACAGGAAGTAATCCATGTTATACCTCAAAGATTTATTATAGACGACCAGAATGGGATATCGGATCCGGTGGGGATGTCAGGCATAAGGTTAGAAACGGATGTTTTTATTGTTACAGGTACCAGCACATTCCTGCAAAATGTTGTTAAGTGTGTAAACCGTGGCGGGTTTAAGATTGAAAGTCTTATCTTTGGTCCTCTGGCTTCTAGTGAAGCAGTTCTGTTGAGCGATGAAAAAGAATTAGGAATAGCTCTTGTTGATATTGGCGGAGGTAAAGCTGATATAGCTGTATTTATCGAAGGGTGCCTTTGTTATACGGGAAGTTTGCCTTTAGGCGGTAATTTGATCACTAAAGACATTGCTTTCGGGTTAAGGACATCTCTTACCGAAGCAGAGGAGATTAAAAGGAATTACGGTTGTGCTTTTGTAGATTTAGTTAAGGAGACGGAGAAAATTTCTGTAAAAGGAGTAGGTAACAGAGATATACGCAAGATCACCCGGCGTTCTTTAAGTGAGATAATAGAACCTCGTATTGAAGAAATTCTGGAATTGATCAATACGGAGATACAAAAAAGTGGGTATGCGGATTTACTTCCGGCCGGGGTGGTAATAACCGGCGGGACATCTTTAATGGAAGGGATACTTCCTTTTGCTGAGCAGATTCTGAATTTGCCTGTTAGAAAGGGGTGTCCTAATAATTTTGTCGGTTCGTATAAGGAATTAGATAGTCCGGCTTATGCTGTAAGTGTAGGGTTGATTCGGTATGGAATAGATGAACAATCAGCTCCATATAAATTTATGAGCCCGAAAGGCGGCCGGTTTATAAACAGGATAGTTAAACCGGTTAAAACATGGGTTGAAGAAGTATTTTGAAAAATTGAAAATTAAGGTACAAAAGGAAAAAGATGAAATTAAAAATCAATGAGGAATTTAATCAGGCAGCGAGTATAAAAGTTATTGGTTTAGGCGGGGGTGGGGGCAATGCCGTTAACAGGATGGTCCTTTCTAATTTTAAGGGTGTGGATTTTATAGCGGTAAATACAGATGTGCAGGCATTGAAAGCTTCCATTGCCTACGAACGTTTACAGATAGGAGAAAGATTAACTAAAGGGTTAGGAGTGGGAGGAGACCCCGAACTTGGCCGGCAGGCAGCAGAAGAATCTAAAGAAGAAATTAAACAGGTCTTAAAAGACACAGATATGCTTTTTATCACCGCAGGTCTGGGCGGAGGGACGGGAACAGGTAGTGCACCCGTTATAGCCGAGATATCTCATTCATTAGGTATCCTTACCGTGGGTGTAGTGACAAAACCATTTATGTTCGAAGGGATAATACGAGCCAGGCAGGCTGAGGAAGGATTAAAAAATCTAAGAGGGAAAGTAGATACTTTAATTACTATTCCGAACCAGAGGTTGTTTTCAGTAATTGATAAAAACACTTCGGTTCTTGACGCGTTTAAGGTAGCGGATGATATACTACGCCAGGGTGTCCAGAGTATTTCAGATATTATTACCCAGCATGGGATTGTTAATGTTGATTTTGCTGATATTAAGACGATTATGAAAGAAGCCGGAAGTGCCTTTATGGGTGTAGGTGTTGCTTCCGGCACTGATAAAGCAAAAATAGCCGCTCAAAAAGCTGTTACTTCGCCTTTACTTGAAGATGTGACTATAGAAGGGGCAACAAGGGTATTAGTGAATATTACCGGAAGATTAAATTTGACCATGTATGAAACGGAACAGATAATGAAGACTATCACTAATTCTATCTCGCATGAAGCCAATGTGATATTTGGAGCTGTTTTTGATGATAAAATAGAAGATGATGTTAAGGTTACCGTTATTACAGCCGGCTTTTGTCCGAAGAAAGACAGGAGAAAGAAAAATATGTTCCCTGTCCATCAAAGGCGGAGGAAGGTAGATAGTCAGTCAGAGACTATTTTAATTCATCAGACGCAGGATGATAATAATTTTAGTATACCGGCATATTTAAGAAAGAAAAGGGGGCAAGAAGCAGATGGAACTTAATGAGTTGCTTCGTATAATGGTGGAAAAGAAAGCTTCAGATTTGCATCTGCGTGCAGGCAGCCGGCCTATCCTGCGGATAAATGATGAACTTATACCTTTGGAGGAAGTTGAACCGTTGACCTCATCTGAGGTTAAAAAACTGGCCTATAGCATTATGACTGATGAACAGAAAAAGATATATGAAAAGGAACATGAGCTTGATATTGGTTACAGTGTTAGTAATGTAGGCAGGTTCAGGCTCAATATTTTTCAGCAGCGCGGAACAGTTGATATAGCCTTGAGAATGATACCTTTTACCATTCCTAAATTTGAGGATTTGAATTTACCACCTGTTTTATCTAAATTATCTGAGCAACCACGCGGGCTGGTGATTGTTACCGGAACTACCGGCAGTGGTAAAAGCACTACTTTAGCGGCGATGATAAATTATATAAATACCAATCAAAAAAGTCACATTATTACTGTAGAAGATCCTATTGAATTCTTGCACAGGGATAAGATGAGTATAGTGAGCCAGAGGGAATTAGGTGCAGATACAAAATCATTTGCCACAGCACTTAAGTATATAATGAGGCAGGATCCGGATGTAATCTTAATCGGAGAAATGAGGGATTTAGAAACAATGTCTGCGGCTTTAACAGCAGCACAGTTAGGACATCTGGTATTGAGTACCTTGCATACGATTGACGCAAGCTCAACAGTGACCAGAATTATTGATTTATTTCCGCCTCACCAGCAGAACCAGGTTCGCCTGCAGTTGTCGGATACCTTAAAAGGGGTAATATCCCAGAGACTTTTACCATTGGCTGATGGTGAAGGACTTATTCCGGCAGTAGAAGTTATGGTTGTTACTCCTTATATAAAGAAATTAATTGCGGAAAATAAACTTTCGGAAATAAACAAAGCTATCCAGCAGGGGGAATATTATGGAATGCAGACATTTAATCAATCTTTAGTGACTCTTTATAAAGAAGGTAAGGTCACCTTAGAGGATGCCAAAGAAAATGCTACGAGTCCTGAAGAATTCATGATGAATGTTAAGGGAATCTACGCTGGAGAGGATAATTCAGTAAACTTCCAAAGCAATGGACAATGAAATGAAGGTGTTGATTACAGGAGCTAATGGTTTCATCGGGAGCTATCTTGCAGAAGCTCTGATAGATGAGGGCTATGATGTTAAGTGTTTAGTAAGAAAAACGAGTAATCTCCAATGGCTCCTGCCTTATCAAAATACGAATAAAAGAAATAAAATTAGCTTTATCTATGGAGATATTACAGATAAAGCTTCTCTTTATAACGCGGTAAAAGATATAGATTATGTGTATCACTTGGCCGGGTTAATTAAAACACATCATCCCGAAGATTATTACGAAGTTAATTACTTGGGGACTAAGAATTTAATTGAAACTGTAAAAGAAGTTTCTCCTAAGCTAAAAAAGTTTATTTTTTTAAGTAGCTTAGCTGCTAGTGGACCGAGTGCAGATGGACATCTGCTGCGGGAAAGTGACGAATGTCATCCTATCACTGATTATGGAAAAAGCAAGCTTAGAGCAGAAGAACTCCTGAAGAATAAATTTATGAGGGATATTCCCATAGTAATAATCCGTCCACCTGTTATTTACGGTCCCAGGGATAGAGGATTTTATTTTTATTTTAAGGTGGTTAAAAAAAGATTTATTCCTGTATTGAGAAACAAATTAAGTTTCTGTTTTGTTTCAGATTTAGTTAATGGTATTATTTTAACTAGTGAAAGTGAAAAAGCCTGTGGGCAGATTTATTTTATTAGTAGCGATAAAACATATTCTTCAGAACAAATAGGTAAGCTTATATCTGATAATTTGGGAATAAGGGCGGTTAAAATAAAAATTCCCAAATGGTTGATTTTAACAGCAGGTTTAGTAAGTGAGTCAGTTGCAGGCTTTATCAGGAAAACTAGTATATTTAACAGGCAAAAAGCCCGTGAGTTAATTCAATCATACTGGATTTGTGATGTGTCTAAAGCTAAAAGAGAATTAGGTTTTAATCCAGGAGTCGGTATAGAAGAAGGGATTAGGACAACGGTTGATTGGTATATTAAACATGGATGGCTCTAAAGGGGGGATAAATGGATTTATTCGATAAATGTGTGAAATTTAAGACCGCAAAGGAGGTAATGGCTGCCGGGCTTTATCCATATTTTAATATAATTACCTCGGCTCAGGATCCTGAAGTAATTGTGAGTGGTAAAAAAATGATTATGATTGGTTCAAATGACTATCTGGGCTTAACCACTCATCCTAAATTAAAAAGAGCAGCGTTTAGAGCGCTTAAGAGGTATGGAACAGGGTGTACCGGTTCACGATTTCTTAACGGCACATTTGATATTCATGAAGAGCTGGAGAGCGAATTAGCTGATTTTGCTGATAAAGAAGCAGCTTTATTCTTTACGACAGGTGTGCTTGCCAATTTAGGGACTATTGCTGGATTGGTAGGGAAGAATGATATAGTAATCACGGATAAAGCAGACCACGCAAGTATTATTGATGGCTGTCATTTATCTTTTGGCGAGACGAAAAGATTCAGGCACAACAATATGGAAGATTTAGAGAGAGTTTTGGCGTCTTGCGATAAATCGAAAGGGAAATTGGTAGCGGTTGACGGGGTCTTTAGTACAGAGGGGGAAATTGTAGACCTTCCCCGTGTAGTTGAATTATGTAAAAGATATAGTTCTAGAATTATGGTAGATGACGCTCATGCTGTTGGTGTTTTGGGTAAAGGGGGAAGAGGTACAGCCGAACATTTTGGTCTTCAGGATGACGTAGACGTAATTATGGGTACTTGCAGTAAGTCATTAGCTTCTGTTGGAGGGTTTATTACTGCTACCAAAGACGTGGTTCATTACCTTAGGCATAATTCCAGGGCATTGATTTTCAGTGCCAGTCCTCCGCCGGCTTCGGTGGCTGTAGTATCAGCTGCTTTGGATATAATAAAGAATGAGCCGAACCGACGTAAACGTCTCTGGGAAAATACAAGAAAAATGAAAGAAGGATTTCAGGAATTAGGCTATGATACCGGTGACAGCCAGACTCCGATTATTCCTGTTATTATTGGTGATAATTTCAAGACTTTTCAAATGAGGAAGATGTTATTTGAAAAAGGTGTTTTTACTAATCCTTTTGTTAGTCCGGCGGTACCGGAAGGCAGGGCATTGCTGAGGACAAGTTATATGGCTACCCATACTGCCCAACAGTTGGATAGAGTATTGGAAATATTTGAAACAGTAGGCAAACAGCTGGGAATAATTCCTGGAGGGAGAACAAGAAGAACGCCTAAAAAATTACCTTTAAGAAGGCGTATAACCAACCAGATGAAAGACGGGGTTAAGACATGGATGCAAAGGATATACAGATTCAGGCGGTAGAAACAAAGAAGGATTTGATTGATTTTATAAAGTTTCCTCAAATAGTATATAAAGATAATCCTTACTGGGTAGCTCCTTTAGTGGCAGAAAGGAAAGCGTTACTCAGTGATAAGAACCCATTCTGGCAGCATAGCGAAAAGATTTTATTCTTAGCTAAGAAAGGCAACAACATTATCGGGCGAATTGAAGCTGCTGTTGACCATAATTATATTAAATTTCAAAGAGAAGAATGTGGTTTCTTCGGTTTTTTTGAGTGTCTGCCTGATTATGAGGTTGCCCAAAGGTTATTGGATACAGTAAGAGGTTGGTTGAAGGCAAAGGGTATGAAAATAATGCGCGGGCCTTTTAATCCCTCAACTAACGACGAATGCGGTTTGCTCTTGGAAGGTTTTGATTCTTCTCCATTTATAATGATGATGTATACACATAAGTACTATTTGGAGTTTATGCAAAGGTATGGTTTGACAAAAGCCAAGGACCTTTTTGCATATATTATGTCGGTTGCCGGAGAAGCTTCCGGGAAATTAGTACGAGTAGCAGAGATAGTCCGTAAGAAATTTCCTGAGGTAGTAATAAGGTCTATAGATTTAAGTAATTATTATAAAGAGGTTGAAAAAGTTAAAGTAGTCTATAATGCAAGCTGGACTAAAAACTGGGGATTTGTTCCATGGACCAGTGATGAATTTGATGCTCTGGCTAAACAACTCAAACCCCTTGTGGTTCCCGAACTAGTTTTCTTTGCCCAAATAGATGGTAAACCGATAGGATTTTTGCTTGCTCTGCCTGATTATAACCAGGTATTAAAAAAATTAAACGGGCGAATGGGTCCTATAGAAATAGTGAAATTTCTGTTGTATAGAAAAAAGATTACTAATATTCGCTTGCTGGCAATGGGAGTTTTTCCCGAATATCGTAAAAGAGGAATTGACGCACTTCTTTACTTAGAGGGATTGAAAGCTGCTCAAAAGAAAGGCTATAAGCAGTCTGAACTATCCTGGATATTGGAGGATAATGTTCTTATACAAAGAGCGTCAGAGATGATGGGCGGGAGAGTTTACAAGAAATATAGAATATACGAAATGAAGATTTAAGGTATTACGGAAGTAGCATATTGATTGCCTCTGGGCATATCTCAAACTCAGATGGACTTTCCTGAAAAGCCTCACCGTCAATTTGTACCCACAATTTATTACTTGATTCTATCTTTATATTTTTGGCTTTCAAATATTCTACATCATTGAAGCTTAAATGGCATCGACTCAGGATTCCCCAAATGTAGCGTAATATATCCCTTCTTCTTTTTCCCTTAAATAAGCATACATGTAATAATCCGTCGTCTAAATTTGCATAAGGGGTTACATTAAATCTACCGCCGTATGATTTTATATTTCCAATCACAGCAAAATAACCGGTGTGTTTGACGGTCTCTGTATCACACAAAATAGAGAATTTATAAGGGTTGTATTTTATTAAGATAAATATTCCTGTTAGAATATGAGCAAGTTTTCCTCCCACGATTCTTTTAAGTTGTGGTTTAACAGACTTTACTACCTGGGCGTCAAATCCGATTCCAGCCATGGATATAAAATACCGGGTGAAGGGTTCTTTTATTTTTACTAAGTCTGCTTTTTTAATTTTATATTTGAGAATGTCATGACATGCTTTAATAGGGTTCAAAGGAATACCTGCTTCCAGAGCAAAGACATTACTCACTCCTAATGGGATAAAGCCCAAGGAAGGATTCGGTTTATTGGTGAGTGTTGATTTGGCTTTCATTATACCGTTTATGGCAGCATTAAGGGTCCCATCTCCTCCGGCAGCAATGATTAGATTAAAATCTTCTTTAATAGAATTTAGCACTAAGTCTATAGTTTCCCCTATGGTACCTGTAGAGGAAATACTTAAGTGATTTTCCGCACACAGAGTTTTTTCGATTTCAGGTAAATATTTATTTACCTTTTTCCTGCCAGCTGTAAAATTGACTATTAGTTTAATCCGCATTTATCCTCCGTTTATTTGAACATAGTTTAACATAGCGAAGGATTTTTAGCAAGAGGAAAATGAAAGCCCCATATTTCCTTTTATCCTAATTATAATAGTTCACATATTTATATTAAAGCGAGATTTTTTTCTTGACAAATTTAACCCTATATGATATTTAAAAAGTAAAAGTAAAGATGGGAAAAGGATAGAACATATCCTTGGAAAACAAAAAGGAGTAAAAAGGATAAATGGGAATATTTCCAAAAAGAACAAAGGAAATAATGGGGTTAGACATTGGGAGCTATTCTATAAAAGTAATCTGCCTTACGGCAGATTCTTTAATTAATGTAGGGATTTCGGAAATATCTTCGGAATCGTTGAGCGGACTTTCTGCAGAAGCAAAAGATAATCTGGTAATTAATACAGTTAAAAGAATTATGTTGGAAAATAGGATATCTGCTAAGAACACTATCAGTTCCGTTGCTGGCGACGGCGTGATAGTCAGATATATTACGTTACCCAAGATGACGGAAAAAGAGCTTTCAGCTACTATTAAATTTGAAGCAGAACCTCATGTTTCTTTTGATATAGATCAGGTAATATTAGATTATCAAATATTAGGAGAAAAGGTTGAGGAAGAATTAAAGAAAATGGACGTCATTTTGGTAGCTGCTAAGAAGGATACAATTAATAAGCATCTTAGTGTTCTGCAAGCAGCGGGTTTAAATCCTTTAGCCATTGATGTTGATGCTTTTGCTTTAGAGGGATCATATGAATTCAGTCACCCGGAGGATAAAACAGGTTCGGTAGCATTGGTTAATATTGGAGCCACTTTTACTAATGTTAATATTTTGGAAAATGGCATTTCACGATTTACAAGGGATATCTTAATTGCCGGAAATAATTTTACAAAAGTTATCCAGAGAGATTTAAGAGTCGATTACAAAAAAGCAGAGGCCTTAAAAAGAGAAAAAGGTGCGGTTTTAGTAGAGGAAGAAACGAGTTCTGTTGGGGGTGGCTCTGAAGATGCTGAAGCCATGCAGGTCTGTGAAGCAATCAGGGGGTCAATTAATGAATTATTAGCTGAACTCCAGCGTTCTTTTGATTATTATCAAGCCCAGACGCATGAACGCTCAATTATGAAAGTCATTATAAGTGGCGGGAGTGCTAAATTAAAAAATATAGATAAATTCTTGTCTCATGAACTTAAGATTCCTGTAGAGGTAGATAATCCTTTTGCAAAGTTGCAAATTGACTCTCAAGTATATTCTCCAGAATATATCAAAAATATCGCGCCTTTATTTTCTGTAGTAGTAGGTTTGGCTGTAAGAAAGGGTAAGTAAAAAATGATCAGAATTAATTTATTGCCTCCAGAGATAGCAGAAGAAAAAGCTAAAAGACGTCAGATGGAATTCATGGTAGGCGGTGTCATATTTATTGTAGTAATGTTATTAATAGTGTATGTCGTAAAGACCAGCAAATTGGTAAAGATAGAGAAGGAATTCAAGACTGTTACCGCGGCACTGGAAAGGGAGTCCGCAATAGTAACACAAGTAGAATCGTTAAAAATGAGGAAGAATGTTCTAAGTACAAGGATGAATATAATTAAAAAATTGGTTGAGGATCAATTTACATGGGTCGAAATTTTAGATGAAGTAAACGGGTGTCTGCCTAAAGATATCTGGTTAAGTTCTTTAACCAGCAGTAAAACGGGGAATCAAGGGAGTATTACTTTTAGCGGGATAGCATTTGATAATTTTGCTATAGCAGATTTTATTACCTCCTTGGATAATTCAGGGTATTTTAGTAATGTGGAGTTGAGTTATATTGAAAAGGGGCAGGAGATAGACAAGGTAATGACTTTGCAGTTTGTATTAACATGTAGAATTCAAATTTAACTATATTTATAGATGAATATAGGGAGAAAAAAGTGGAATTACTTAAAAAGGGAGATGTGAAGACTACAATTATTGCAGGTATTATATTTGGGGTAATAATATGTATTATTTTTTATGTTACTTTATATAAATCCAGGTCAAATGAAATATTAGAAAAGCAAAAAGAATTACAGGAAAAACAGATTAAGTTACAAGAAGCCCAGAAAATAGCGCAACAACTAGACAAATTACAAAGAGAAAATAGAAAATTAGAATATGAAATAAGAGAAAGCGCTAAAAGATTACCGCAAGAAAAAGAAATTCCTGATCTATTACGGCAAATTACAAACTTAGGAAATAGGGCACAGATTGATTTTGTCTCCTTTAAGCCACAAACTGTGGAAGCCAAGGGTTTTTATAAAGAAATTCCCATTAGAGTAAATGTACGTTCTAGTTATCATAATTTAGGACTATTTTTGAGTGAATTGGGACAGCTAGAGAGGATTGTTAATACCTCAGATATTCAAATTCAGCCACTAGCTGGTAAAAAAGGAGAAAGCGTCTCTTCCTCTTTTTTAATTACCACATTTACGTTTGCAGAAGGCGGTGGAGTTTAAGTGAGAGATAAACAAGTAACAGTAATACTTATAATTGCTTTATTTATTTTTGGCGTTTTTGCTTGTAAAGGTTCAAAAGGACCTTCTAAAAAAGTAGCCAGGCGAACCGCTGCTCGTGCGTCGGTTGCTAAACCAGCTGTACAGGAAGCCGAGGCACCTAAAGATAAGAAAGAGTTACCTAAATATCTCTATAAAAGCAGTGGACGAAGGGATCCTTTTGTTCCTTTAGTAGGAAGAGTTGAGATTCGTCCTGTTACCACAGGAAAA